>JBGPMX010000133.1:0-9497 GCA_041487215.1 Planctomycetia bacterium
CCGGACCGCAGGTCTCCCGGGCGCACCGTGCGGCGCGGGCCTCCTGACCCCGCCCATCACGGACCGCAGGTCTCCCGGGCGCGCTGGAGACCTTCGTTCAAACGCCAGGGCGGGGACTGTTTACCCGCGCCGAACGCGACTTCGGAAGTCTTCCTATCCACCGGGCGCACCGGCTCTGTCATCCTGAGTGAAGCGAGGTACGAGCGGAGCGAAGGATCTCGGCCCGAGTCAGAAAGATCAAATCGCCCAAGCCTCAGGATGACAACCAACCTACATGTTAACGAATGAAGATGAACTCCTTGACGTTGAACAGCACGTGAGCCAGGTCGGCCCAGACGCGCGCGTCGTCCGACCACGCGCCGGGCGGCACGCCGAGTTCCCGGCCCTGGTGCTCGAGAAACGCGAGCGCATCGGCGAGCTCGGACGCGCGCGGGGGCCGTGCATAGGCGGCCAGGTACATGCGGGTGATGCGTTCGGGCGGCGTGAGGCCCGGTGCGGCGAGCACGCCGCGGGCCCACACACGCGCCTGCTCGATCGCCAGCGGATCGTTCAGCAGAATCAGCGCCTGGGCCGGTACATTCGAGACGCTGCGGCGGCCGACGGTGTTGAACGGGATCGGCGTGTCGAAGGCCAGCATCATTGGCGCCAGGAAATTCCGCCGCACCCGGATGTAGATACTGCGCCGCCCGGCGCCGTCGAGCGGCCCACTCTCGTGCGGCCGGCCGCGCCCCTCCATGAACGGGGTGAGGTGCACTTCGACGCCCGGTCCGTACATGGTGCGATCGAGCCGCCCCGAGATCGCCACGATGGCGTCGCGGATCGCTTCCCCCTCCAGGCGGCGGATCGGCATGTGCTGCAAAAGCAGGTTCTGGGGATCCGCTGCAGGTGCCGAGCTGCCCGGCTCCACACGCGTTTGCTTCGCCGTCCCCGCTGTCGCGCTGGTGACAGCCGCGGCGGCCATGGCGTCGCCGGCGCTCGATTGCTGGTACACGCTCGAGAGCACGATCGCACGGACCATCTTCTTGATCGACCAGCCGTCGGCCACGAACCGCGCCGCCAGGTGGTCGAGCAGCTCGGGGTGCGTGGGGGGCTGGCCCAGGGCACCGAAGTTGTCCACCGACGCGACGATGCCCCGGCCGAACAGATGATGCCAGATGCGGTTCACGATCACCCGCGCGACCAGCGGGTCGCCGGGATCGGTCATGTGGCGGGCCAGCTCCAGCCGGCCGCTGCCGTGCCCGGCGGGCGCCGAAGCAACCCCGCCGATCGCCTCGAGGTAGCGCCGCGGCACGGCCTCTCCCCGGTTCTTCGGATTGCCGCGGATCAGCACGTGCTCGTCTACGCCGTTGGCGTCCAGCATCGCCAGCGCGGTCGCCGACGGGTGGAGCTCGGCGACGAGCCCGGCTCGGTCGTGTGCGTACCGCTCCATCAGGCTGTCGAGCCGGGCGTGGAGCGCGGCGGAATCGCCCAGGCGATGGCAGCGCTCGACCAGCCAGCCGGCCACGCGCGCACGCTCGGCGGCGTCCGGTCCTTCCGCCAGGCGATCGTGCGCCAACCGATCCAACGCTTCGAGCAGCACTCGCTCGTAACGCCGGGCGATCTCCTGCGCGGACTGCGCGGCGGGATCGCTGAGTGTGGCGCGCACGAGAGCGCTCGATTCCGCGGGTGCCGGCGGCGCCGTCTCTGACTGCAGCACCGCCGCGACCGCGATAAAACCGTTCGGATCCCCGGCCGTGAACTCGATGTGCGCCCGTTGCCCGATGTAGTCCCGCGTGTCGTGCGCCAGCCAGGACCACGCGTCGCCCGCCTTGACGGCCTTCTTGGTCCCGCCGTGCAGCGGTCCGGCGATCATGCGGTGGGAATCGACCACCAGGAATGCCTGGCCGGATCCGGACACGCGCGACCACACGGCTGGGGCGCGGATGGTGAAGGTCGGCGTGCGAAGCATGCCGGGAAGCGCGGTCGATACGGTGCCGCTGTGCGCGACCGCTTCGTCGCAGAGCACCGTCACCGGCCGGTCGGCGCTCGTGCCGAGCAGCACTTGCCCGGCGTGCGTGGGACGGTAGCCAAACGCCAGACCGTCGGTCAGCCAGTCCTGCGGCGCAAGCCGGGCGTAATCGACGACCAGCGACGCATGCGACGTTGTCTCTGCGCCGCCGGCGGGGGCGTCGGCCGCGGCGTGCACTTGTCCGGCCCCTTCGCCCGGGGAAGGCACGGGGAGCGCGCCTGGCGGCGAATCCACGGCGGGTAAAACGGACGCGCCGCCGCGATTCCGCGTGCCGCGGCCAAGCTGCGCGGACAGAACGCGGCCGCGCGTCGCGTCGGCTTGCCACGCCTCGAGCACGGGGCCGAGCAATCGGGCCAGCCGGGCGGGGTCCTCAGGGCCTCGGTCCTGCGCGAGGACCGCCCAGGGGTGCAGCGGGTCGAGCGGCTGCTCGGCGGCCCGCTGGATCTCCTCGACCCAGCGCAGCAGCAGGCCGCGATCGAGCCGGCCGGCAGTTGCCGCGGCGTCCATGCGAGAGGAGAGCTCGGAAGCGTCGGCCGCGCCCGGCCGCATGAGGTCCCGAGCGGCCATCAGGTAGTCCGCCGCGCGGTCGAGCGCAGGCCGCAGCGCCTCGGCCAGCGCCGCCAGGATCGCCGGCCGGGCGGCCTCGTCCATCGCGCGCATGCGATCCACGATCCGGCAGTTCTGCTCCTGCCACTCGTAGCGCACGTCTCGCAGGCTGCTCGACTCGAGGAAACCCGCCAGCCCATAGTAGTCGCGGCTGGCGATCGCATCGAACTTGTGATCGTGGCAACGGGCACAGGCAACGGTCAGCCCGAGGAACGTTTTGGTCATCACATCGATCTGGTTATCGATGCGGTCCGTCTCGTCCTGCCGGATGTCGACCGGCGAGTGCACCCATTCGTTCAGAAACCAGAAGCCGGTGCCGAGCACCGATTCGTTGATGCGTCCGGTGGGATCACGCCGCGGAGGCTCCAAGAGATCGCCCGCGATGTGCTCGGTCAGGAACTGGTCGTAGGGCACGTCGGCGTTCAGGGCGCGGATGACGTAATCGCGGTAAGCGAACGCGTTGGGGATCTCGTAGTCGAATTCGTGCCCCCGCGTCTCGGCGTAGCGCACCAGGTCCAGCCAGTGCCGGGCCCAGCGTTCGCCGAACGCGGGCGAGGCGAGCAGGTGATCGACGACTTTCGCGAACGCGTCGGGCGATTCGTCCGCGACGAACCCGTGGACCTCCTCGGGGTTCGGCGGCAGGCCGATCAGGTCGAACGAGACGCGGCGGATCAGGGTGTGCCGGTCGGCGGGCGGCGCCGGAGCGAGCTTCTGTTCTTCCAGCTTGGCGAGGATGAACTGATCGATCGGGTCCTTGACCCACGCGGCGTGCCGCACGGGCGGCGGCGGCTGGGTGCGAATCGGTCGCCAGGCCCAGTGGGCTGCCTTGCGCCGGGCGAGGTCAAAGCCTTGCTGGGGGGCGGCCGCAGCCGTTCGGTTCTCGTCCGGCCAGGGTGCGCCGGCCTCTACCCAGCGGGTCAGGTCCGCGATCTGCGGATCGGTGAGCCGGCCCTTGGGCGGCATCTGAAGGTCGCTGTTGCTGTAGCGGATGGCCGCGACGAGCCGGCTCTCCTCGGGCTTGCCCGGCAGGATGGCCGGCCCGCTCTCGCCTCCGGCGACGAGGCCCGCACGGCTGTCCAATCGCAGGCCCGCCTTGAGTTTGGGGGCGGCGACCGAGTGGCAAGGGTAGCAGTGCTCCACCAGCACCGGCCGCACGCGGGTCTCAAAGAATTCGGCGCCCGCGGGGTCGGTCGCGCCCGCTCGGACGCCGAGCGGCGCGGCGAGCAGGAGAGCGATCCAGCAGGAGCACGAGATCCGCATGGTGGGTAGCTTTCGGACCCGTCGTCGGGGGGTCGCTTCTTTTGGACTGAACCGGCGGTGGAACTTGATGTTCTGACGGCAGGAACTTCGGGCGGGGGCCGGTCTCGCCCGAACGCGACCTCAGCCCTATGACTGTACCAAGACGCGGGCTGCCATGCACCCGCCGGCGGCGCATTGTCGCTGGGCCGTAGGCGGATTAGGATGGTTAGCCGCGCGAATGGTCGAACAGAGAAGCATCGCTCGGAGGGTAGCACGCCGCTGAGGGTAGCACGCCCCTGCGTCTTCGAACGGCGTGTTCTCAGGCACTTCGCCCACCCTTCGTTTCCGCTTGAGAGTGTGCCGCCCCTTCTGAAAATGGGGATATTCTCGCAGCCATCGATGGTCTCGGTTTACGGAATCGCCATGCCCTCCGCTGCGGAAGAGCTAAAGTCCCGATTGGAATCGCGCGGGGCGCGCGTCCTGGTTGTCGGCCTCGGCTACGTCGGGCTCCCGCTGGCCGAAACGTTTGCCGCCGCGGGCTACGGCGTGATCGGCTTCGACGTCGATGCGGAAAAAGTGCGACGCTTGCGCGCCGGCGAGAGCTACATCGGGCACATCGCCCCCGAGCGCGTGCGCGAGTTGATGGCGGGGGGGCGCTTCGACGCGACGACCGATCCGGAACGCTTCCGTGAGGCGGACGCCATCGTCATCTGTGTTCCGACGCCGCTCACGGAGTCACGCGAGCCGGACCTCTCGTACGTGATCGGGACGGGCCGAGCGATCGCCTCGCGGTTGCGCCGTGGCCAGCTGGTGGTGCTCGAAAGCACGACGTATCCGGGGACCACCGAGGAGCTGCTGCGACCGATCCTGGAGGAGACCGGCCTGCGCGCGGGCGAGGATTTCTTCCTCGCCTACAGCCCGGAGCGCGAGGACCCGGGAAACGCAGTTCATTCGACGCGGACCATCCCGAAGGTGGTCGGTGCGATCGATGCCACCAGCCTGGAACTGGCGACCGCTCTGTACCGTCCCGTCGTGGCCGGGGTGGTGCCGGTATCGAGCACCTGGGTGGCCGAGGCGTGCAAGATCCTCGAGAACACGTACCGCGCGGTGAACATTGCGCTGGTGAACGAGCTGAAGCTGGTGTTCGACGCGATGGGGATCAACATTTGGGAGGTGATCGCCGCCGCCAAGACCAAGCCGTTCGGGTTCCAGCCGTTCTACCCCGGCCCCGGCCTGGGCGGGCATTGCATCCCGATCGACCCATTCTATCTTACCTGGGCGGCACGCAAGCACGGGGTCGCCACGCGTTTCATCGAACTTGCCGGCGAGATCAATACCGCCATGCCGCTCTACGTGGTCAACCGCGTCGCCGAGGCGTTGAATGAGCAGGGCAAGCCCATCAAAGGCAGCCGCCTCTGCGTCCTCGGTGTCGCCTACAAGAAGGACGTGGACGATCCGCGCGAGTCCCCCGCGTTCACGATCCTCGAGCAGCTCGAGCGCCGCGGCGCGATCGTTTCGTACAACGACCCGCACGTGCCGAAACTGCCGGCCATGCGCCATCACACCATCCGGCTCGACAGCAGCCCGCTCAGCGAGCAGTTCCTCGCCGATCAGGACTGCGTGCTGATCGTCACCGACCATTCCGCCTACGACTACGCCTGGATTGCCCGGCACGCCCCGCTGGTGGTGGACACGCGCAACGCCACGGCGCGGGTGAGCGACCGCACCAAGATCCGCCGCGCGTGACAGGCTCATGCATCCGGCGTGACTCCCAGGACGATATCGAACCGGGCGGCCAGCTCGCCGATGCGCGAGTCCGGGACCGGGGCGAAATCGATGATCAAGGACTCGCGCGCCCTGGCGTCGCGAATGCTCCGCAGGATGCCGTCGCGCTCGTTCTGCGGCTCCCCCTTGACGTAGCATTGCGTGGTCCACTTCGGTCGCCCCTTTCTTTTGACGGCGAAGTGGATATGGCGGGTGCGTCCCGGGTACGGCACCGGCTTGATCGTGCGGAAGTAGTACTCGCCGGTCGACCCGGTCAGGAAGCGGCCGAACCCCTGAAAATTCTTGTCGCGCGCCTCGGCGTTGGAGCTGCCGCTATGGAGGTAGGCGCCGTTGTTGTCCACCTGCCAGATCTCGACCAGCGTGTTGCGGATCGGGCTCCCCTTGGCGTCGAGGATGCGGCCGCTCAGGTGAGTGATCGCACCGACCGCGGGCGTGACGCTGTCGTTAACCACAATGAGGTCGTTGTCAGTATCGAGCGGCAGGTGATCGGGGTAGAACGGTCCTTCGGTCTGGCGCGGCGTGAGGCTGAGCTCCTCGGCGAACGCCCCGCGCACGCTGAAGAGTGCCGTGCCAAAGGCCAGGCTGCCGAGGAAACGGCGTCGGTTCGGACTCCAGCCAGGATGAATGCCCATGGTCGGATCGTGCTCCTTTTCGGACGCTGGATGGAAGTGTCGGATCGCCACCTATCACTATACCGACCGGGGCCGGGCGTGGTCGATTGCTGCGCTGCGGCGCTCTTCTTCCGGCCCGTTCGCTCATCGCCCTCTGGCTCGGGTTACAATAATGTCCGTGCCGACATATCCAACGCCTTTCGGGCTAGGGGATGCTGACGCGTTTGTTTTCGATCCAGGTTCACGCGGCGCGTGACCGCACGGCGGCTCCGGCGGGGTGGGCGGGGCGCTCGCTCTCCGCGCTCGTGGTGCTGGCCTCTTTTTGTTTGCCGGCCGATGGGGCTGACGCGCCCGCCTACGACGTCCTGATCCGCGGCGGGCAGGTCTATGTCGGAGACGGCAGCCCACCCCTGCGCGGCGACGTGGCGATCCGCGGCGACACGATCGCTCGTATTGCCGACGAACCGGACGCGAGCGCGGCCCGCGTGATCGACGCGCGCGGCCTGGCCGTGGCCCCCGGCTTCGTCAACATGCTCAGCTGGTCCACCGAGTCGCTCATTGCCGATGGCAACTCCCCGAGCGAGATCCGCCAGGGGGTGACCACGCAGATCTTCGGCGAGGGGCAGTCGATGGGACCGCTCACTCCGGCCATGAAGCGGCGTCGCAAGGCCCAGCAGTCGCTCATCCGCTTCAACTACGAATGGAACACACTCGCGGAATACCTTGCGTACCTCGAGCGTCGCGGCGTGGCGCAGAATGTCGCATCATTCATTGGTGCGGGGACCATCCGCGAGCACGTGATCGGCCTGGCGAACCGGCCCGCCACGCCGGCCGAGCTGGAACGCATGGAGCAGCTGGTGGAGCAGGAGATGAAAGCCGGCGCGCTCGGCGTCGGCTCCGCGCTCATCTACCCCCCCGGTTCCTACGCCAGCAGCGACGAGCTGATCGCGTTGTGCCGTGTCGCCGCGCGCTACGACGGCATGTACATCTCGCACATCCGGAACCAGGGCAGCCGGTTCGTCGAGGCGGTCGAAGAGCTGATCCGCATCAGCCGCGCGGCCGGGATCCCCGCGGAGATTTATCACATCGGCGCCGCGGGCGCAGAGAATTGGCCGAAGATGGATCGCGTCGTGCAACTCGTCGAGGCCGCGCGGCGCGACGGCCTGCGCATCACCGCGGACATGCACGCCTACCCGGCCGGTTGCACGGGGCTGACGGCCTGCCTCCCCCCGTGGGCCCAGGAAGGGGGGGGCGACGCGATGCTCAAGAACCTGCGCGACCCTGCCACGCGGCGCCGCATCGCGCGCGCGATCCGTGACGACGACGGCGACTGGGACAATCCCTACCGCTCGGTCGGATCGCCCGACCACATCCTGCTCGTTCAGTTCCAGAACCCGGCCCTCGAGCGCTACCGCGGCAAGACGCTGGCCGAGATCGCTGCCGCACGCGGCCGGGACCCCATCGAAACGCTTATGGACCTGATCCTGGAGGACCGTTCCCGCATCGAAGCCGTGTACTTCACGGACACCGAGGCGAACGTGCGCAAGCAGATCGCGATCCCCTGGATCAGCTTCGGCTCGGACGCGGCGTCGATGTCCGCCGACGGGGTGTTCAAGGGTTACGGCACGCATCCGCGCGCTTTCGGCAACTTCGCGCGCGTACTGGGCAAGTACGTGCGCGACGAGGGGGTGATCTCGTGGCAGGCGGCGATTCACCGCATGAGCGGCCTGCCGGCCGAGAACCTGGGGCTGGATCGGCGCGGCCTGCTCCGCGCGGGATACTTCGCGGACGTGGTCGTGTTCGATCCGGCGACGATCGCGGACCGGGCGACGTTCGAGGATCCCCGGCAGTACGCGGTCGGCGTGCGGCACGTGCTCGTCAACGGCGTTTCCGTGCTCGCCGATGGCGCGCCCACCGGCGCTCTGCCCGGCCGGGCGATCCGCGGCCGCGGCGAACCCGCGCGCGCCGCCGTCGCCGCGGCGCCGGCGGCGGCAGCCGCGGCGCAGGGGGAAGATCCCTACCGCACCGCCCGGATCGCTCTGGTCCGCGAGGCGCTGGAACGGGCCGAGCCTCCGATCCAGAACCCGCGCGTGCTCGACGCCATGCGCAGCACGCCGCGGCACCTCTTCGTCCCCCAGCAGTACCGCAAGTATGCCTACGCCGACACCGTGCTGCCGATCGGTCACCAGCAGACGATCTCGCCGCCGTACATCGTGGCCTACATGACCGAAAAGATCGACCCGCAGCCGGCGGACCGCGTGCTGGAGATCGGCACGGGCTCCGGCTATCAGGCGGCGGTGCTCTCGTCGCTCGTCCAGGAGGTCTACACGATCGAGATTGTCGAGCCGCTGGGACGCCGCGCGGCCGAAACGCTCAAGCGGAACGGCTATGCCAACGTCTTCGTGAAGATTGGTGACGGCTACGAGGGGTGGCCGGAGAAGGCGCCGTTCGACAAGATCATCGTTACCTGCTCGCCGGACCATGTCCCCCAACCGTTGGTCGATCAACTGCGCGACCGCGGCAAGATGATTATCCCCGTCGGCGAGCGCTACCAGCAGAGCTTCTACCTGATGGAGAAACGCGGCGGCGAACTGCATCGCGAACGCCTGCTCGGCACCTTCTTCGTGCCCATGACCGGCGAGGCGGAGCGCCAGCGTCGCGACAACCCGGACGGCACGCGGCCGAGCATCGTGAACGGCGGCTTTGAAGCGGGCCAAGACGCCGAAGGCGGCCCGGAGAGCTGGTACTACCAGCGCGGTGTCACGCTCGCGCAGCAAGGCGCCCCCGAAGGGAAGCACTACGTGCTCTACGCGAACGACGACCCCGGCCACCTCAGCCATTCCAACCAGGGCTTCGCCATCGACGGCCGCCGCATCGAGGCGCTCGAGCTGAGCCTGTGGGTGAAGACCGAGGGCGTGCGCGCCGGCCCCAAGCCGGAGAACGTCGCCTGCGTGTCGATCAGCTTCTTCGATCGCAACCGGTCGCTCGCCGGCGTCTTCCGCAGCGGCCCTTACCTTGGTACCAGGGAGTGGACGCGCGTGCGCGAGCGCGTGGCGGTGCCGCGCACTGCGCAGGACGCGGTGGTGATGATCGGCCTGCAAGGGGCTACCGGCCGCGCCGCGTTCGACGACATTCAGATCACCCCCGCGCCGCGTGCCGCGAAGTGAGGCCGCGACGCGTATAGGCACCTCGGTTCCCCTCGACCTGGTGCCATTTCCCATTCATCCCTTCCGCGCTTTCGGAGTCCG
>JBGPMX010000134.1:0-9360 GCA_041487215.1 Planctomycetia bacterium
GCGGCGGCGGCCAAGAAGGGGGCCGAGGCGGGGGCAGGCGGCGGCGAGGCGGCCGCCGCCAAGCCAACCAGCAAGCTCGAAGCGGCGCGCGCCGCCGCGACCGCCCAGGCCGGCAGCCCCGCGGCCAAGAAGGAACCGAAGGGCGCCTCCGCGTCTGCCGCGACCAAGCCGACACGGCCGGCCGCCAAGCCCGAGCGGCCGAAGAGCGCGGGGGCCGGCGCCGCCGGGCCAACCCGCCGCACCTTCTTCCTACTCACCTGGTTCGGCGTCGCCTGGGCCGCCTTCATCGCCGGCTGCTCCGCCGCCGTGCTCGCCGGCGTCCGCTTCCTCTACCCCAACGTGCTCGAGGAGCCCCCCAGCGTCTTCAAGGTCGGGCCGCCCGACCGCTTCGAGGAGGGGAACGTCTACGAGCAGTGGAAGAACGAGTACGGCGTATGGCTCGTGCGCAACAACGGCGCGCTCTACGCCATCCGCAGCGTCTGCACCCACCTGGGCTGCACCCCGAACTGGCTCGAGGCGGAGCAGAAGTTCAAGTGCCCGTGCCACGGATCCGGCTTTCGCAAGACCGGCGTCAACTTCGAGGGCCCCGCTCCGCGCCCGCTCGAGCGCTACGCCATCGCGATCGCCGACGACGGACAGGTCCAGATCGATAAGAGCAAGAAGTTCCAGCAGGAACTCGGGCAGTGGACCGAGGAGAACGGCGCAGTCATCAAAGTTGGCTGAACTGACCTGGTGGAGCCTTCATGTCGGTAGGTGATTACATCCGCAGCACGCAGGTCTGGAAGTCGATCTTCCGCCACCCCGCGCCCACCGACCGGCGCAATCGCGTCGTGGTGATGCTGACCAACGTGTTCCTGCACCTGCACCCGGTGTCGATCCGCAAGAGCGGCATCGCGCTCTCGTACACCTGGTGTATGGGCGGGATCACCTTTTTCTTGTTCCTGGTCGAAACCGTGACCGGCGTGCTGTTGATGTTCTACTACCGTCCGACGCTCGAGCACGCCTTCAACGACATCCTGGCCCTGCGCGATGTCACCACGCTGGGCATCCTGCGCGAGATGCACCGCTGGGGCGCACACGGCATGGTCATCAGCGTCTGGCTGCACATGTACCGGGTGTTCCTGACCGGCAGTTACAAGCCGCCGCGCGAGTTCAACTGGGTCGTGGGAGTCATCCTGCTGGTGCTGACGCTGCTCCTGAGTTTCACCGGCTACCTGCTCCCCTGGGACCAGCTGGCGATCTGGGCCATCACGGTCGGCTCGAACATGGCGCGTGCCACGCCGTTCCTGGGGCACGAAGGGCCGGGGCACCAGCTGCTCGTGCTCGGCGACGGTGTTCCGCTGATCCATTCGGGCAGCGATGCGCGCTTCGCGCTCATCGCCGGACGCACGCTGGGCGAAATGACGCTCAATCGGTTTTACATCCTGCACTGCGTGGCGATCCCGCTGGCGGTGGCGGTGCTCATCGCCGTGCACTTCTGGCGGGTACGCAAGGACGGCGGCATCAGCGGACCGCTGTGACGCCCGTCGTCAGTTGTCCGTCGTCCGTTGCACCCGGCCAGGGACAACTGACCGCGGACAACGTACCACGGACCACGGACCAAGCATGCACGACCTCGATCTCACCCCCGCGGTACAGACCGGCCTGGCCTGGTACTGCTTGCTCGTCGCGCTGCTGAACATCGGGGCGGCCGCGCACTGGACGTTCTGGAGCCGCGGGCAGAAGCTGCTCGGCTGGGAATCGGTCCTGGTGGGCGTGTTCGCCGCCGGCTACGGGCTGCTGGCGCTGGGCTGGCTGTTCGGCCTGGCCAGCCGGCCGCTCGGTGCTCTGCAGGGCATTCAGGCGCTGTACCTGATCGCCGTGGCGTCGAACGTGGTCGCCATTGTGCTGGTGCTGGCCGCATCGCTGTACCAGAAGGTCCGTGGCGCCGTGGTCTGGTCGGCCTGCGCGATCGTTTTCCAGCTGCTCGGCCTGCTCTATGCGTTCCACCGCGGGCCGGTCATGCCGCAGGGGATCCGGGACGGCATCGACGCGTTCGCCGGGCCGGTCACCTTCTTCTTCAGCTCGGTGATGATCTTCTGCGCGTTCCTCTACTTCCGGGCGCCGCGCGTGCTGCACGTGCCCATCGGGCGCGCCACGACGCCGGCCGGCGAATCGCGCTGGCAGACCCGCGACTTCCGCGTCCCGTTCGGGTTCACCGACCCGCCGGTCATCTGGGGCGTCCTGAACGCGGTGCTCCTGTTCTTCGGCCTGAGCATGACCGACCGCGACTTTCGGCTCATCGTGGCCAAGCCGGACAACGTGCCGATCACGATGATGCTGTTCCTGGTCGGCTACTTCACCTGGCTGTTCCTGCGCAAGGGCGTGATCAACGACCAGCGCATGGCGCAGGGGCTCCAGCCGGTCGAGGCGACCGAGTCGGAAAAGGTGCTGGTCTGGCCGGATCTGGTCTACACCGAGCTGATCGCGATGGTGGTCTGCACCGTGATCCTGGTGCTCTGGAGCATCCTGCTCAAGGCGCCGCTCGAGGAGTGGGCCAACCTGACGAAGACGCCCAACCCGTCGAAGGCCCCCTGGTACTTCCTGGGTCTCCAGGAGATGCTGGTCTATTACGATCCCTGGATCGCCGGCGTGCTCTTCCCCAGCCTGATCATCTTCGGGCTCATGGCCATCCCTTACATCGACTTCAACAAGCAGGGGAGCGGCTACTTCACGTTCGCGCAGCGGCCGTTCGCGATCGTCGTTTTCATGTTCGGCTTCATCGTGCTCTGGGTGCTCATGGTCATGCTGGGCACGTTCCTGCGCGGACCGGGCTGGAACTTCTTCGGCCCCTACCAGTTCTGGGACCCGCACCTGGTGCAGCCGCTCAACAACGTCGACCTCTCGGACTTTTTCTGGATCCACTGGATGGGGCGCGGCAAGCCGACGTCCTGGCTGGTGCGCGAGCTGCCGGGGATCATCGCCGTGCTGCTCTACCTGATGGTGCTGCCGCCGCTCCTGGCGCGCACCGTGTTCCGGAGCTTCTACGAGCGGATGGGGTTCGCGCGCTACATGGTCTTCGCCGTACTCGTGCTGTTCATGGCGGCGCTGCCGCTCAAGATGCTCTTGCGCTGGAGTTTCAATCTGAAGTACATCATCCACATCGACAAGTTCTTCTTTAACATCTGAGCATCCATGCCGGCCCAAGAAGATACTTACCGCAACCAGCGTGCTTTGAACATCGTGTTCGCCATCTCGAGCATCCTCATGGCGGCGAGCATCGTGTGGATGATCGCCGACGACCACCTGCGCGAGTGGAAGCGCGTGCAGCGCGACTTCATCCGGCTCGACGCGGCAAAGACCCGGAACGAGATGGAGCAGGCGCGCGAGCTGGCCAGCAAGCAGGAGTTCGAGGAACTGAACAAGCGGCGTGCCGAGGCCGAGCAGGCGGCCGAGCCCCAGGCGCGCGAGGCCGAGCGGGACATCAGCGCGCTCAAAGGCAAGGTCGAGAAGGCCTACGAAGTGCTCTCGTTCGCCAAGGCCGACCGCGACTCCATTCAGAGCTTCTACGACAAGGCGGTCGAGGAGAGCCGACCGGACACGGCCGAACGCTACCGTGAACGGCTCAAGGGGTCCGGCGGTATTGAGCAGCGCGTCGCCCAGCTCCAGGCACAGTGGGAGGATGCGGACGCCGCACTCCAGCAGGCCCAGGCCCGGCTCGACGAGGCGAACAAGGAGGTGAACCAGATCGACAAGGAGATTGCCAAGAAGCAGAAGGAAAAGGACCGGCTCAAGCAGAAGGAGTGGAGCGTCTGGGCGGCCATCCGGTCCGCGCCGATCCTCGACGCGTTCGCGCCCGCCACCAAGATCGAACAGGTGGTGCTGAACGAGCTAACGATCAACTACAGCTTCAAGGGCGTGCCGCGCTTCGACCGCTGCACCACCTGCCACAAGGGAATCGACCTCGTCACGCGCGACAACTCCCCCGCGTTCGACGATAAGGTGCTCGAGCTGACCCAGAGCCCGTACAAACCCGCCTTCCGGACGCACCCCCACCCCGATCTCTTCGCGGGGGCCAGCAGCCCGCACCCGATCCAGACGTTCGGCTGTACCATCTGCCACGGCGGCCAGGGATCCGGCACCTCCTTCGCCTACGCATCGCACTCGCCGAACACGCTCGCGCAGAAAGAGGAGTGGCAGAAGGACTACGACTGGCAGGAGGTGCACCACTGGCCGTACCCGATGTGGAAGACGCGTTTCGCCGAGTCCGGCTGCGTGAAGTGCCACCCCCACGTCGTCGACCTCGAGCACTCCAGCTACGGCAACACGGCGCCCAAGCTGGTGCGCGGCTACCACCTGGTCCGGCAGTACGGCTGCTTCGGCTGCCACGAGATCACCGGCACCAAGAACAGCCGCGCCATCGGCCCGGACCTCCGGCTCGAGCCGCAAACGGCCGAAGAGCGGGCCAAGGCCGAGAAGGACCCGGCGAATCCGCCCGGCACCATGCGCAAGGTCGGCCCCAGCCTGAAGCGGATCACCGAGAAGGTGCCGCCGAGCTGGACCATGCGCTGGATCAAGTACCCCAAGGGCTTCCGGCCGAGCACGCGGATGCCGCAGTTCTACGGCCTGCTCAACAACGACGGCAAGCACCCGGGAAGCGACCCCAAAGACCCGGCGATGAGCGACGTCGAGATCCTGGCGATCACGCACTACCTGTACGAGAAGAGCGGCCAGATTGTCGCGGGCGCGCCGCAGGTTGCCGCGGGCGAGCCGGCGGCCGGTTCCGAGAACGCCGCGCCGCCCGCCCCCACGCCGCTCGCCGAGCCGCCGCTCGCGATCGACCCGACCGACAGCGAACAGGCTGAACGCGGCCACGCCCGGTTCATCGAACGGGGCTGCCTGGCCTGCCACTCGCACAAGGCCGTCTCCGCGCAGGAGTACCCGCAGGCGACCGCCGACTTCGGACCGGACCTGTCCAACGTCTCGGCCAAGCTGCACGACGCCGACGGCAAGCCGAATATCCGCTGGCTGTTCAACTGGCTGAAAGACCCGACCGTCTATCACGCGACCTCGTTCATGCCGAACCTGATGCTCACGGACGAGGAGGCGGCCGACCTGACGGCGTGGCTCTTCAGCATCGCGGGGGGTTGGGACAAGGAGCCGCAAGAGCCCAAGATGGACCCGGCGCTCGTCGACGAGCTGATCCGGCTCTACCTGCGCAAGTCGCTGACCATCCGCGAGGCGGACGAGGCGATCCAGAGCGGGATCCCGCACGAGAAGGTGGCCCAGCTGCGCGGCGACGACAAGATGCTTGAGGCACCGCTCACGCAGGACAAGAAGCTGATGTACATCGGCAAGAAGACGATCTCGCGCCTGGGCTGCTTCGGCTGCCACGACATCCCGGGGTTCGAGACCGCCAAACCGATCGGCACCGAGCTCAACGCCTGGGGCCAGAAGGCGCGGCTCGACCCGGACAAGCTCGACTTCGCACACATCACCGAGCACCTCGAGCAGGAGCTCGCGGAGCAGCCGTCGCTGGCGCAGGATCCGGACTTCGCGCTCTACGCCGAAGAGATGGCGGAGCACAGGGGGGAGAGCTTTATCTGGCAGAAGCTGCGCGAGCCGCGCAGCTACGACTACAACAAGCTCAAGGCCTGGGACGACAAGCTGCGCATGCCGAGGTTCACGTTCGATCCGGACCCGAAGAAGAACGCCCAGGCGATCGAGGCAGTCATGACGTTCGTGCTCGGGCTGGTCGCCGACGACGCCATCCCCCCGTACTACCGCAACGCACCGCAGGGGGGACCGAAGCTGGTGAAGATCGAGGGGGCGCAGGCGCTCACGAAGTTCAACTGCACGGCTTGCCACATGACCGAGGTGCCGCGCTTCGTGTTCGACGCCTCCAAGACCGAACTGCCGGACCCGGACGCGATCCACGGCGACGACTTCCCCGTCGTCAAGCAGGTGCAGGCGGCGCTGACCCGGCCGGGCTCGGACAAGTCCGGCAAGCACGCCACGATCGATGCCATGCTGGTGGACGCCGATGTGCCGCTCGAAGTTGCCGGACGCACCCCGGACGGGGCCAGCGAGCTCGCGCTGCAGCTCTGGCGGCCGGCGCTGGTGGACGGCAAGCAGTACTTCATCGGCGACCAGGTGAATGTCGCAGTCGGCGCCATTGACGCGCGCGCCTCGCGCCCCGCCGTCGGCGGCAACTTCGCC
The DNA here is from genome assembly GCA_041487215.1 of Planctomycetia bacterium. GTDB lineage: Bacteria > Planctomycetota > Planctomycetia > JALXBF01 > JBGPMX01 > JBGPMX01. The sequence goes on from JBGPMX010000134.1 coordinate 6,199, forward strand.
GAGCTGCTCGTCACGCACCTGATGCGGCAGAGCAGCAAGACGCTGCGCGACCTCTGGGCGCGCGTGCCGCCGCCGCTCGTGCGCGAGGGCATGAAAACGCAGCCCGCCTGGCTGCACCAGTTCCTGCTCAACCCCATCAAGATCCGCCCGGCCACGGTGCTCCGCATGCCCAAATTCAACCTCTCGAACCGCGAGGCGGCGAGCCTGGCCAGCTACTTCGCCGCCGTGGACGCAATGGATTACCCCTACGAGTACGTCCGCGAGCGCGAACAGGGCTACCTGGACGCACGCGAGCGCGAGCACCCCAACTACCTGCACTACGCCTGGACGCTGCTCACCATTCAGTCCGAGCAGGCGAAGCTCTGCGCCAACTGCCATCAGGTGGGCAACGTCGTCGTCAAAGGGGCGCCCGAGGAGGTCGGGCCCAACCTGCGGCTCACCCCCGATCGGCTCCGCCCCAACTGGCTGCTCCAGTGGCTCGCCGCCCCGAAACGCATGCTGCCCTACACCGGCATGCCGCAGAACTTCGACGTACACAGCCCGAAGTACCAGGAGCAGTTCCCTGGCCCGAGCATCGAGCAGGTCACGGCTCTGCGTGATGCACTCATGAACTACCACCAGGTCCAGCAGAACGAGCTGGCCGGTCCCAACGTCGCCCAACCACCCACAGGAGGAAACTAGCCATGCGTAAACACCGCGTCTCCCTCTGGTGCGCCGTCGTGCCGCTCGCCCTGGCGCTGGCCGGCTGCGGCGGCAACGACACCAAGACCAAAACCAAAACGCCCACCACCCCGCCGCAGGTCGACGAAGGCGCACCGGTAGGCACCACGTCGCCCTCCAAGGAAGAGGCGAGCCCGGCGCTGAACCAGAAAGCGTCCGACTCCAAAGAAGGAACGGCGGCCGAAGGCTACGGCACCGTGAAGGGCCAGATCGTCTACGGCGGTGACCCACCCGCCCCGCAAATGATCTTCAAGGCCGGCGACCCGAACCAGAAGAACCCGGAAGTGTGCGCCAAGGAGGACATGCCCGACGAATCGCTCGTGGTTAACGCGGGCAACAAGGGGGTCCAGTGGGTCATGGTGTACATCAACCGGCCCACGCACGTGAAGCCCGAGCTCAAGAATGCAAGTGGCGACGTCGAATTCGGGCAGGAGCACTGCCGTTTCAAGCCGCACGTGTTCGCCTACCAGGAAGGGCAAAACGTGAAGGTGACCTCGGATGACCCGATTGCGCACAACACGAACGTGCAGCCGTTCAAGGGGCAGCAGTTTAACCCGACGATCCCCGCCGCCCCCGAAGGGGGCAAGACGGTCGTGGACGGCCCCGAGCTCCCTGCGCAGCCGCGCCCGATCTCGGTGCAATGCAACATCCACGGCTGGATGAAGGCGTACTGGTTCGTGTTCGATCACCCCTACTTCGCGGTGACCGACGAGAACGGCAACTTCGAGATCAAGGACGTGCCGGCCGGCGAGCAGAAGCTGGTCGTTTGGCAGGAGAAGATCGGCTACGGCGAGGGCAAAGCGGCCGGCAAGCCGATCACGGTCATGCCCAACGAAACGACGGAGACCAAGCTGACGCTGCAGCCGAAGTAACGGCCGGCGCCGCCGGCGCTGGCGCGGTGAGGCGTCTCGGGCGCACCGCCCAGCGCGCCGTGACGCTTGCGTGGCGGAACCGCCTCGCTACAATCCGGGACTTTACTGCACCTGACAGGGACTCGCCGCTACGGCCACGCGGCTCGGCTCCGGTACAACGCGTTCCGTTCGGTCAGACCACTTGGATACGGCTCGGCCCGGACAGCGGCAGGACGTGATGGAGGTAATGCGAGTGACTCCTCGTTGTTGGCTCTGGCTGTCGCCCTTCGTGATCGCCTGGTTCGTTTCGGGCTGCACGCTGCCCGAGATGCACTATGTGCTCAGCCCGGACTCGAAAAACATTGTGCACGACGCGCTGGCGGACGACCCGGCGGCCGAGCAGAAGACGAGCGAGGTGCTGGGCGAGCTCTCCGATGCGCTCGACGAGGTTTTCGGCACGCCGAAAAGTCCGCACGCGCCGAGCGCGGTCGCCCGCGTGGTGCAGGTGACGGACGCGGAGCTCGCCGACGGGGCGGCCAGTTACCGGCGGCTCTGCATGCACTGCCACGGCCTGAGCGGGGACGGCGCCGGCCCGACCGCCGGGCCGAAGGATCACACGTTCCTGTTTCCGCGTCCCCGCGACTTCCGGCTCGGCCGCTTCAAATTCACCTCCACGCTCGCCGGCGAAAAACCGACCTACGACGACCTACTCCACACCGTGCGGAGCGGCATCACCGGCACCGCCATGCCCTCGTTCGCTCTCTATGACCCGCAGGAGATCGGGCGAACCGTCGACTACGTGATTCTGCTCGCCGTGCGCGGCGAGACCGAGCGGTCGGTGGTGAGCGATTATCAGGCGGGGGACAAGATGACCGCGGCGATGGTCGAGGAGAATGCGGACCAGATCGCGCGGCTCTGGACCAACGCGCCGACCAGAACCCTGGCACCGAAATCCGCGCCGCCGCTGCCCACCGAGGATCCCAAGGCCTTCGCCGAATCGGTCAAGCGCGGCGAGGAGCTCTTTCTCTCCACACGCGCGCAATGCTTCACCTGCCACGGCCGCGAAGGACGCGGCGACGGCTGGAAGAACGATCCCATCATCGCGAACGACCCCAAGAAGACGGTGGACGACTGGGGCAACCTGGCTGTGCCCGCCGACCTGACGCAGCCGATTCGCTTCCGGGGCGGCGGCCGGCCGATCGACCTGTTCCGCCGCATCCACGCGGGGGTCAAAGGCACTCCCATGCCGGCCCAGGGCCAGAACCTCTCCGAGGCGGAGATCTGGGACCTGGTCAACTATGTCCGCGCCCTGGCCTTCCGCGGCGACCAGGCGGTGGCTCTGACGCAGTCCGCGCAGCGGAGCCCCGACACGGCGCACCCCACGAACTGAGGCCGATTCCCAGGAGAAATTCGTGCGCAAGCTCTGGAGCCTGGTCTTCCTGTTCGTGCCGGTATTCTGCATCGCGATCTTCGCGATCGCCCCGTCGCACGGCTGGTGGCTGCCACGCAACGTCTCGTCGTACGGCGGCGACGTGGACCACCTGTTCCGCGTCATCCTTTGGATAACGACCGTCGCGTTCATCGGTACGCA
>JBGPMX010000135.1:0-9357 GCA_041487215.1 Planctomycetia bacterium
CAGCTCGGGCGGATACGTCAAGAGTACACGGGGCGAGTGGACGCGAGCGAGGATGACACCCAACTTCAGGCGTCGCGCAAGTTCGATCGCGTGCGGAATCGCGGCGTCGCCCAGCGCGGAACCATCGAGTGGAACGAGCAGTTGCCTTGCCATGGTATCCTCCGTTGGGTGTCGCGACGTACGCGGGTCACGGGCAATGCCGGACCCGCACGAGGCTTTTCAGTCCACTGCTGCATGTAGGATGGGCTTCGCCCACCAACGGCAGATCGGCTGGTGGGCAAAGCCCGTCGAATGTCTTAAGACACGGCGGCGGTCTCGCGGCGGGACGCGGCGTCGCCCTCCCCCGCACCGCTGTACCGCGTCTCCGCGCCGCGCGCGCGGCTGTGTGCGGCGTGCGGGACGCGGCCGAGCACCACCCCCAGGACGCGTGCGCCCACCGAGGCCAGGATCTCGCCGAGCTCGCTCGACTCCTCGCTGGTGCTTTCACCGAGCATGAGCGCCAGCAGCACGCCGTCCGCCTTGGCCGCCACCAGCGACGCGTCCGTCACGGCCAGGGCGGCCGGCGTGTCCACCAGCACGACGTCGTAGCGCTCGCGCAGGACATGGAGGACCTTGTCAAACTCGGGCTGGGCCAGCAGCTCCACCGGGTTCTTGGCGTCCGGCCCGCGGCTCAGGACGTCGATAGGCGCCCGCGGCGACCGCTCGACCGCCTCGTCGACCGGCACGCCGTCGCGGAGCACGGAGGTCAGCCCACGCGCGGCCGGGACGCTGAAGATCTGGCCGAGTGACCCCTGGCGCAGATCCGCGTCCACAACGACGACGCTCTGCCCGAGCAACGAGAAGCTGAAGGCCAAATTGCCCACGGTCATCGTCTTGCCCTCACCCGCGTGCGGGCTCACCACCGCGATCACGCGCCCCGGCGGCGGGCCGCCGCCGGCCAGCAGGCGCGTACGCAGCGCCCGGAACGCTTCCGCCGCGGCGGAGAGCGGCAGCTCATGGACCAGGCGTGCCCGGTGCAGCCACGCGTCCTTGCCGCGCACCGCCTGGACGGCCGGAATCTGAGCGAGGATCGGCAGCCCGACCCGATCGCGCAGCTGCTCGACCGATCGAAAGCGGCTGTCGATCCGGTCCAGCAGGCAGATAAGGCCGAACCCGCCAGTCAGGCCGATGACGGCGCAGACCGCCCAAAGCAGCACGGGGCGCGGCCACACCGGGCTGTCGGCGAGCGAGGGGCCGTCGAGCAGCCGCACGCGGTCCTCCGCCTGCGCTCGGGCCAGGGCGTCGTCGGAGAGCTGCGTGTCGGCGAGCAGGTTCTCGAACATCGCGATCTGCTCGCGTGCCGCGCGCAGCTCGGGGTGCTTGTCCCCGTAGATCTCGCCCAGCTCCTTCTCGTGGCTCTGCGCGTCCCACAGCGCCTGCTGGATGCGCGTCCGGTCCCCCGCGTTGCCGAGCATCACCAGCGTCTCCTGATGGATGTACTCCTTGAAGCTCGTGATAATCGCCCCCACCAGGTGCAGCGCCTCCTCGGCATTGGGACTGAGGTAGCGAATCTGCAGCACGTCCGCCCCGCGCACTGGATCGACTGTGAGCGATTGCAGGATCAGCAGGACCGGATCCTTCTCGGAACCGCGCGGCGGCGTGAACCGGACCGACGGGTCCTTGAGCACCGCGTTAATGATCATTGGGCTGCGCATGATCTGCGCCTGCGTGGCCTGAAAGTCCTTGTCCCCGGTGAGCGGCCTGTTCCCCTCGAGGTTCACCCCCGTCTTCTGCACAAGCACGCGAGCATCTACCTCGTAGATCGTCGTAGCGAGTGCCAGGTAGATGCCGCCGAGTCCAAGCGTGACGGCGAGCGAGACCACAAGATACCACTTGCGGCGCCAGACCATGGCCGGCAGGTTCTTGAGCACGAACACCGAATCCGCCCGCTCGATACCGCCGTTCTGGAACTCGTTCATCGCATAGCCCCCGACGATTAAGCGAATAATTCCCGAAGATTACCGAACGGCGTGTCGCCCGCGCTGCCCAGCGCGCCTCGCCGGGTCATGCCGGCGTCGAAGTCGTGCACCCAGCGCACGCCCCGCGTGTCCATGATGATAACCCATGGGGTCGCCGGGCTGCGACTAAAACCGGCCGTGCTGTGCAACGCGGCCAGCCGGCCCGCCGCCGCGGCCGGTCGCTCGGCGAACGCCGCCGCGACGAGCCCTCCGCTCGGCGCACCGGACGCCACCGGGAACGTGAGGTGCACGCTCTTCGCCAGCAGCGGGCGCCCCCCCGACGCGATCAGCACGACGTCGCTTGTCACGTTCTGCTTCGTGCTCGTCACGTTGTTGTTCTTGCCGGCAATCAGACTGCGCCGCGGCCCGAACACGATCGGCGACAGGGCCGAATCCTGGTACAGAATGTCGCTGCTGAAATCGTCCCGCGTGTAGGCCACGTAGAGACGCCCCTCGGCCTCGTGGCATCGGCCTTGTCAGGCTGGAAAACCTGACGTACGCCCGATCGGCAGCCTACGTTCTTCGGCGGACCTACTTAAAGCGACGGCACGATCGAATCGAGCAGTGCGCCCGTGCCGCTGACGCTCTCCAGCACCGCGTCTGCGCGCGCCGCCGGAATCGGCTGCCACTCGTTCGAAGGCGGTGCCGAGTCGAGCGGGGCGACCGGAGATGATTCGCTCGGCCGCACGCCCCCCGATGCCATGGCATCGGCGACGGCGCCGGCCGCGCCGGCGCGCACGCTCGCAACCGCTCCGCCGGCCGGCCGGCTGTCCTGGGCCGCGGCGATCACGCCGCCACCCGGTGCCAGAGGCGGGAGAATAAGGCGAACCCCCGACGCGATCTGCGGGTCGCGTCCGGAGGCGATGATCACGGCATCGCCCGACACATTCTGCTTGGTGCTGGACACGTCGATCAGCCGGCCAGGCACGAGCGTCCGTTTCTGGCGAAAGCGAAGGTTGTTGACCGGCGTCTGCTTGTAAACCAGGTCGAAGCTCTTGGAATACACCAGCAACAGCTGGCCCATCGGCTCGTTGAGCAGCACGAGCGGGCGGGTGCCCTTGTTGTCCACTTTGTAGAGCGGATCCCAGATGCCCGACGGGCGGCGCACCAGCAACCCGATGGCGGGAAACCCGGGCGTGTCGTAGCTGGTTTTCACCGCCGCGTACAGTGTGCCGTCCGATGCCACCGCGACGTTCAGGTGCCCGTCCGCCATGCCCCCACCGACCGACAACGCCGACTGCGACGCGGGCACTTCATCGGCGGACCACAGTGTCGGGTCGGCGCCGTCCACGTGGGTGCGGAAGCCGAACCGCTGCGTGTGCTGGTTCGACCACAGCACCCCGATGGTGTGGTTCGGCAGAGCGGTGACGACCGATATGTCGTTCGAACTCACGCCCGTGGCAATCGTCAGCGGCTGGGTGAACGAGCTGTACGGGCTGTCGGCAAAGCGGACCCGGATGTCGCTGATCGCATCGGAAACAAGCCACATCCGGCCCGTGGAATCCACATCGATCGAGGCCGTGTCCACCCCGCGGTCGAGACCGATGTCCACCAGGTCCGGGCGCGCCGACCAGAGCTGGTACGTTCCCGGCGCGCCGTTCGACGGCGGAACATACTCCACGCTGGCCAGCCGCGTGGACTGGTCCTCCTTGAGCAGGATGTGGGTTACGGGCCCCACCTCCTTCGTGTCCGCCTTGGCCGCCGTCTCGTCCGCGATCTTCAGCACCGGTGTCCAGCTGTCGCCGTCGAGGCGCCAGACCCACGTTCCCGTCTGGTTGGGCAGCACCGTCCACCAGGTCTGGTCGTGCCGCCACACCTTCGATTGCGGTTTCTCGCCGGTGCTCTGCGTGACCGACATGGGAGTGATGAACTGCTTCGTGGCGCGCGGCACCCCCACGATCTCCTGGATCTCGGCGTCGCTCAGCGCCCGGTTGTAGATGCGCACGTCGTCCAGGCCGCCGTCAAAGCGCAGCTTGCCGTCGTCCTGGAAGCCGAGACCCAGGCTCAGGTTGTTGGTGACGATGCTGAGCGTCGCGAAATCGGCCGCCTCCTCAACGCCATTGATGTAGAGCCGAATCAGCGCGCCGTCGTAGGTGGCTGCCACATGGATCCAGCGGCTGCCGTCGGCCGGATACGCCTTGTACGACCCCAGGCGGTACGTGTTGCCGCTCGATGTCTGATTGAACCGGACGAAGACGTCGCCGTTGACGCTCAGCCCCAGCTCGTAGCCGTCCACCGCGCCGGAGCGAGCCTTCTTGATGATCACCTGGTCCGCGAAACGCTGCGGCCTGATCCAGGCGGCGAGCGTGATGGCGCCGGCGACTTCCAGGTCCGGGCTGTCCGGCACGAGGATCGAGTCGCCGGCTCCGTCAAGGGTCAGGCCGCCGTCTACCTGGCCGGCCGACCACACCGGGTTGCCGCTGATCGAGCCGTCATGCCCGTGGCCCGACGCATCGCTGGCGACCATGCCCGCGCCGTCGTCGAGTTTCCAGTAACCCACCAGGCCGTCCAGCGGACTGAGCAGCTCGCGGATCTCGAGGAACTCGACCCGGACGCCCGGTCTCCCCGCCGGTCGCCTGCGCGGTCGGCGTTCGCTCTGCGGCCAACGGGGACGGCAGAGCCTTTCCGCGTGCCGCCGCCATCCGGGGTTGTCGTGGTGTTGCATCGGCTGCCTCCACTCGCGTCAGAGCAGATGAGGAAAAAAGAGCTACTCGAGGAGACCCGCGCCGAACCACGTCCGATCGCGTGGGCTCACGAGACCCGCGTCCCGCACGGCGGCGCGGTCCAAGCTCGCCAGCGATTCCAATGCGTGGGCCAGGGCAAGAGCTGCGCGCGGAGCAACGGCTGGCTGGTGCGGCGACCCACGTTAATCCGCTCGAGCGCGAGCCGGTTCGCCGTGCGCAGGTCGTTGATGCCGCGCGATGTCGCGAACGCAAGGCGGACGCCCGCCTCGGACACGGTGCGGAGCACGGCGTCGCTTACGCCCCCCCCCGGGTAGGCCAGCGTGGCGGGAACCCGTCCAATTTCGCGGCGGAGATCGCTGAGCGACCCGCTCACCTCCGCACGCGCCTGGTCCGGCGGCACGCGGTGCAGCAGCGGATGGCTGCGCGTATGTGCGCCGAGCGTCACACCTTCGCGCGCGAGCCGCCTCAGTGCGTCCCAGCCGAGCACGCTGTTGTCGCCCGCGGAGTCGCTGCCCGCCGCGCGCTCGATCGCGTCCACCCATGCCATCGCCTCGTGATGCGGCATGCTCTTGAGCCGCGCCTTGATCGCGCGCACGGCGTCGCCGCGCTCGGAGCGGGCCGGCAGCCGCAGCGATCCGAGCGGCGTGTCGAGCACGCTGCGGTCCGTGGCGGCGATCGCGTGGTGCAACCTGTCCCACCAGAACGCCCGGCCGGGCTGATCCGGGAACGCGGTCGGCACGAACAACGTCACCGGCACACCGAGCCGCTTCAGAAGAGGCCACGCGTGCTCGGCGAAGTCCGCGTAGGCGTCATCGAACGTCACGAGCACCGAGCGCGGCGGAAGCGCGCGGCCGGCCTCGCACGCCTCCAGCACGTCGGCCATCGAGACCGGGTGGCAGCGCCGTGCCACGTGCTGCATCTGCCGCTCGAAAGCGTCCGGCGTGGCGCTGACGAGCGCCGGGTCCAGTTGCGCGCGGGCGCCGGGATGATCCACGCGGTGGTAAGTCAGAACCCGCAGCAGATCCGGCTGCCGGTCGGGAGCGCGTTCGAGCAGCGCCACAAACGTCGAGAACGCGGCGCTATCCAGGGCCCGCGACAGTGCTCGCACAAAAGGAATTCGCACGATCGACCTAGTGTCCCGTCTCTCTTCGAAGGACAGGTGAAGTCGTGTCATCCTGAGCAGAGCGAGGAACGAGCGGAGCGAAGGATTCCCCGGGTGAGCCGATTCGATCCACTCCCCCGCGCGCCGGCATTGTCATCCTGAGCAGAGCGAGGAACGAGCGGAGCGAAGGATCTGGGTGGCGGGGCCAGCTGGCCCCGATCACGCCCGTCCGCACGGTTACACCGCCAGCTTCGTGGCGAATTTGCGGACAATCTTGGGGATCTCCGCGAGACCGGGCCGCGGGTCGTCCAGGCACAGCACGTCGAACTTGCACGAGGGATCCAAGAGCCCGACCAGCGCGGCCAGACCCGCACGGCGGTTCGGAGCAGCCAGGAAGGGGTAGCGCCGCCTGCCGAGCAGGACCGACGCGATCCAGGTCACGTCCAGCTCGAGGTTGCGTGCGCGCACGCCGGTGCGGTAGCGCGCGAGCGGGCCGGCGTACACGGTTCCGCCCAGATAGAGCTGGGCCAACTCGGCGGGAAAATCCACCCCGCTGTGCACGGCCAGCGGCAACGAGCCCCAGACCCGGCCGTTGATCTCCATGAGCTTCGGTCCGTCGGCCCCGAGCTTGAACTCGACCATCGCCAGCCCGGTCCACTCCAGTGCGGCCAGGAGCCGCACCGAGTGGCGGTAAAGCACGGGATCGAGCGGAACGCTCTCGCGCAGCGCGCTGGCCCCGCCGTTGAGCGGAATCTCCCGCAGCCGCTTGTGCTGGAAGGCGCGGAGCGGCCGCCCGCGGTCCAGGAGCAGCTCCACACCGTGCCCCACGCCGGGGTAGTACTCCTGAAGCAGCACGGGGCAGCGGCCCTCGAAGCTGCGCATCCCGTCGGCCAGCTGCTGCGCTGTCCCCGCGTACGACACCGTCAGCGCCTCGAGCCCGGCCCGGTCGCGATAGAGACGCGAAACCTGCGGCTTGAGCACGACGGGCCAGCCGACCCATTCGCTCGCCGCACGCGCCTCGTCGACCGTACACACCACCCGCGTGCGCGGCGTCGGCACGCCCAGCCGCTCCGCCAGATCGAGCGTCTTGAGCTTGTTCGTCGTGACCGCCAGGCCAAGCGGGTCGGGGATCGCGAGCCGCGTCGACGGCTCGAAGCGATCGCGGGACTCGGCCAACGGCAGCAGGCAGGCGTCGCTAATGGGGACGATCAGCTCGATGCGGCCGCGCCGCGCCGCATCGGCCAGCGTGCGCACGAAACCCGCCGGGTCCGTTTCGGGCGGCGGATAGACCAGGCGCTCCTGCGCGTAGCGCGAGCAGAACCCGAGGCTGCGCGGGCTGGAGTCCGCGGCGATGACGCGCCAGCCCTGGCGGCCGAGCGACCGAATCATGGCGATGGCGCTGCCGCGCCCCGCGTCGGTCACAAGGATCGCGCGCTCGTGTCGGCCGTTCGACGCGCCATTCCCGCGGCAGGCGGATGCGGCGGCCCCCGCGGCATCATCCCCCCCCTTTGCAGTCCCCTCGCCCCCGCGCCCATGGATCATGCGGGGGTGAGGGCGAGGACGAGGGGGCGATTGGCTGCGTGAGGGGCCCCCGCCGTGCGTGGTCGCCGCAGAGTTGGACTTGCGGACCATGAACTGGCCGATGATGTCCGCCACCTCGTGCACCACGCAATCGAGCGGCTGCTCCACGTGTACGACGGCGAAGTGCGGCACCAGCGACCGGGCGCTGAGGCACTGGGCGCGGCGCAGCTCGAGCGCCTCGAGCGTGCCCTCCCGCTTCCGCGCGAAGAGCAACTCGGCCGGAGCGTCCAGGCAGATCACGAGATCCGGTTTGGGATAGAGCCGGCTCAGCATGAGCCCGTGCATGCGGCGGGTCAGCGGCCGGCCGCGCCCCGCCCCGGCAATGTCGTAGGCGTGGTAATCCAAGAAGAAGTGGCGATCGAACAGCACCACCCGGCCGCGTGCCTTGTGGTAACAGGCCACCGCCTGGCGGAACCATTCCTCGGCCAGGCGGTTGGCCAGCCGCAGCCCAGACCGGACGGATGCAACCCTCCGCGGCATGGCACGCGTGGGCCGGACGGCCGGGCGGCGCGGATCGGGCGGCCCGCCGGCCGGCGTGGCACCGAGCAACCGCTTGATCGCACGCACCAGCCGTGTCGTGGGCAGCGCGCAGTTGCTCGCGTCCGGGTTCACCCCCATATAGAGGTACTTGACCGGCAGCGCAGAATACTTCTCGAGGCGGCGGCCGACGGTTGTCTTGCCCGCTCCGTCCGGGCCGATCAGCGCAACGGTAAACATGGTTCGGCCGAAGTCAGCAGCAGTTCCCCGCTCGGCGTCGCGTCGCGCGCCGCACGCCGCGCGAAAACCGCTTGAACCGCATCGAACAGGCGAGGGAGCGATACCGGGTAGGGATGATACACGGCGTAGGCCGGTTTCCCCTGCAACGCCGCCGGCAGGCGGGCGCGCTCGACCGCGCTCGCCGTCTCGACGATCGCGCTGGACCGGTCGGGAAACGCAAATCGGAACTTCCGGTAGCAGGACAAAAACGGCTGCCGCTCCTCGTCGAGCGAGAACGCGATGCGCCGCGCCACCTCGGCGGCGTCGATGGGATGCACCGTGATGCCCGGCGCCTGGTGGCTGGCCGCGAACAGGATCACATCCGGCTTGCCGCACAGCGCGATACGATCAAACAGGCGGTGCGGGGAAATATCCGCGCACGCCTGGCGTTTCAGCAGAGGGAGCAGCCGTGCCATCGCCCGGCCGACCGGCGACCGCCGCACCGGGCGCGCGGCCAGCGCTCGCTCGGCGCAGCGCACCAGGCCGTCGAGCGTGCGGAGCCGGGCACGGTCCGGCCGGCCGAGCCGCGCGCGATAGGCCGGCAGGCTTCGCAGATGCCATGGCCACACGCGGATCGGTTCGGGGATGCCGACCATGCGGTCCTCGCCCGGCATGATCCAGACCCACTCGTCGCCGACGTACTGAGCGCCGCGGGCCATGAACGCGAGCAAGAGCTCGGTCTTGCCCCCCTTCGACCAGCCCGTGACCAGCGCCCCTCGGCCGCGGTAGGTGAACGCCGAGGCGTGCACGGGGACGAGCCCCCGTGCCAGCGCGGTGAGGTTCGCGATGGGGACGAGCAGCGGCACGGCAGCCACGCCGGTCTGGCAGACGATCTCGCAGCGGCCGCCGATACGATCCATCGGGATGCTCACGCGGGCCTGCGACTTGTGCTTGCCGCGCAGCAGCAGAAATGCATCTTCGGTGAAGGCGGCGTCATCCAGGCCGATCAGGCGGGCGGCCGCGTGCAAGGCTCCCTGTTCCACGAACCGGATCACGATGTCCGGTTCGCGCGCGAGCGGACGGCCCATGGGTCCAAGCTGCCGTGCCACGGCGGCCGCGTCCGATGCGCGCGCATCGACCAGCCGGATGCCGACAACGCCGTGCAGGTCGTAATCGATCGCGCTCATCGCCCGGCGTGCGTCGCTCACTTGATCATCGTCATCACGACGTAGCGGCAGTAGCGGCGGAGCAGCGGCAGCTGCTTGAGTAGCATGCCGTCCAGCCGGCGCAACACCCC
>JBGPMX010000136.1:0-9345 GCA_041487215.1 Planctomycetia bacterium
GGCGGCGGCGGGCTGGGCGGCGGCGGCGGCGGCGGCGGGCTGGGCGGCGGCGGCGGCGGGCTGGGTGGCCAGGGCCAGCAGGTCGACTTCCAGGGTCTCATCGACCTCGTCAAGCAGACCGTGGCCCCGAACAGCTGGGACACCGTCGGCGGCGCCGGCACCATCCAGCAGTTCGAGCCGAACCTCAGCCTCGTCATCAGCCAGACACAGGCCGTACACGATCAGATCGCCGATCTGCTCGCGCAGCTGCGCCGACTCCAGGACCTCGCGGTCATGGTCGAAGTCAAGTTCATCAGCCTCTCCGAAAGCTTCTTCGAGCGCATCGGCATCGACTTCGACGTCGACATCCAGAGCAACGAACAGAAGCCTCGTCGCCACTTCGGCTCTGCGACCGGCGCGGTCAATGCGACGACCGGCCAGCCCCTCCTGAACACGGTTTACCTGGACCACGAGGACGATTTCGCGGTGGGCTTGGCGGGACCACGTGAGGCCGGATCGCGACCGCAGTTCACGAGCGACCTCAAGATCCCGTTCCAGACCAGCAACTTTGCCGTGTCGCGTCCGCAGGATTTCGTGCCCGCTCTGAACTTCGGCATCGCGTTCCTGAGCGACATCGAGGTCTACCTGTTCCTCGAAGCCGCCCAGCGTGACGACCGCAGCAACGTGCTCACGGCGCCCAAGGTCATGCTGTTCAACGGCGCCCTGGGCTTCGTGTTCTCGGGCACGGTCGAGCCGTTCGTCACGGCCCTGCGTCCCATCGTGGCCAACGGCGCCGTCGCGTTCGATCCGACGATCCAGCAGTTCTTCAACGGGGCAACGCTGATCGTCCAGCCCGTCATATCGGCCGACCGCCGCTATGTGCGGCTCAATATGACGCCGGTCTTTACCAACATCATCGGCACCCGACGCTTCCAGGTCTCCGGTGCGGCCGGCGGCGGCGGCGGCATCAACGTCGGCGGCGGCGGCGGCGGTGGCGGTGCCAACACGACCACCGGCGGCGTTGCCATCAGTTCCGAAATCGTCGTGCCGATCTTCGGCCTCAACATCATCTCCACCACCGTGAGCGTCCCCGACGGCGGCACGGTGGTGCTGGGCGGCCTTAAGACCAAGAGCGAGACGCGCACCGAGTTCGGCGTGCCAATCCTCAACAAGATCCCGTACGTCAACCGCCTGTTCTCGAACACCGGCATCGAGACGCGATCGAACAGCCTGCTGATCATGGTCACGCCGCGCATCATCATCCAGGAAGAGGAGGAAGAGCTGCTCGGCAAGACGCTCTCGTACTGAGAAGCGCGTGGCGGCGTCAAACCCGAAGAAACCTGCGGGTTCAGAACCCCGCAGAGAACCAGCCTGAACACAGCGACCCGGCTTCTCGCGAAGCCGGGTCGCTTTTTTTTTGGTTCATCCGTTGCAAGCGGACGCATGGTCCGCGGGACGGAGTCCTTTTCCCGACCCCGCGCGCTGTGTTACGCTGACGGTGGACCGTTCTCACACGAGGTGCCTCATGACGATGGCCGCTCTGGTCTGGCTCGCCCTTGCGCCGCTCCAGGCCACGGATAAGCCTGAACCTGCCAAACCATCCATCTTGCCGCCCAGCCCGGCCTTCCACGAACCGGGTGCGCGGCTCGTCCCCGGCGAGACCCTGTTCCAGGGGATGCGCGGGCAGAACATCTGGGTCGATTTCAATCCCAAGGGCCGCCGCGTGATCGTGCGCGGGTACGTCTGCTTGCGGACGGGGCAGCTCGAGGAGTTCCTCTGCCGCAAGGGGACGAAGGAGCACGAGTCGATTGTTGCGGCGGACATCCACCCGCGGCTGCTCCACGCCGCTCTGCTCGCCGCCGGCGCGGAATCGGGGAGCGTGGCCCAGTTCGAGCCGAAATTCCTGCCCGCGACGGGGGAGTTGATCGAAGTGTCGGTGGAGTGGTCCGAATCCGGCAAGACGAAACGACTGCGCGCACAGGAATGGATCCGCGACTTTCACAGCGGCAAACCGCTCGCCGCCGACTGGGTGTTCGCCGGCAGCCAGGAGCTCGAGGACCCGATCACGAAGCAGAAGTATTACCTGGCCAACGACGGGGACGTGATCAGCGTCTCGAACTTCGCCAGCTCGCTCATCGACCTGGCGCTCGAATCGAGCAACGCGAACGCGGAGCACCTGTTCGAGGCATTCACGGAACGGATCCCGCCGGAGCAGACGGAGCTCTTCGTGATCCTCAAGCCCGTGCCGCCGAAGAAGGCGGCAGAGCCCGCCGCCGGCCCGACGTCGCCGCCGGGCGACCTCAAAAAGCGGTAAGCATCTCGATCCGGAGGGCCGCGCGACGTTGCTGAGGCTCACCCGGCCCACTCGTACGGCGAAACGAGCGGGCGCCCGTGGTTTCCGAGAAACCGGGCGGAGCGAGCGGTATAATCCGTATTCAGCTGGTTCACCACCGCGCCGCCCCGCGGCTCGGTTCGAAGGAGGCCTCCACCCCTTGCCTGTCCCTCAGGTGGCTATCGTCGGGCGCCCGAACGTCGGCAAGTCGTCGCTCTTCAACTGGCTTGCCGGCCGCCGCATCGCGATCGTGGACCCCACGGCGGGCGTCACACGCGACCGCTTGACGGCGCTCGTCGAGTCCCACGGCCGTTACTTCGAGGTCATCGACACCGGCGGGCTGGGCATCGAGGACAGCGACAACCTGACCGACGAGGTGGAGCACCAGATCGAGCTGGCCATTGAGCAGGCCCAGGTGATCGTGTTCGTGGTCGACGTGCGCGACGGCGTCACCCCGCTCGACCAGGCGGTCGCGAAACGGCTGCGCTACGTGAACAAGCCGATCATCTGCGCGGCGAACAAGGCCGACGAGCTGCGCTACGACGCGAACGCCGCCGAGTTCTACAAGCTCGGCCGCGGCAAGCTGATCTGCACCAGCACGCTGCAGAACCGGAACAAGGGCGAGCTGCTCGAGCTGATCCTCGAGCGGCTGCCGCCGCCTGAGGCGGATGCGGCCCCGGCCGATCCCGCCATGAAGCTGGCGATCGTCGGCCGGCGCAACGTGGGCAAGAGCACCTTCATCAACACGCTCGCGCACGCGGAACGCGTCATCGTCAGCGAGGTGCCGGGGACCACGCGCGACGCTGTCGACGTGCGCTTCGAGCTGGACGGCAAGAACTTCCTGGCGATCGACACGGCGGGCGTGCAGCGCAAGAGGTCGATCGAGGACTCGATCGAGTTCTACAGCATGATTCGCTGCGAACGCTCGATCCGCCGCGCCGATGTCGTCCTGCTCTTCATCGACCCGACCCAGGGTATTTCGAAGATCGAGAAGCAGCTCGCCGCCAGCATCGCCAGCGTCTACAAGCCGTGTATCCTGGTGGTGAACAAGTGGGACCTGATGCTGCCGATGGCGACCGGCAAGTACGCCCCGATCGTGTATGACCAGATCCGTGCCGTGCCGTATGCCCCGACCGTGTTCCTCACGGCGCTGACCGGCAAGAACGTCAAGGCGCTCTTGAACCTCGCGCAGAATTTGTACAAGCAGGCGTCGGCGCGGGTGCCGACCGGGGAGCTGAACCGCGTGTTCGAGGAAGCGTTGGCCGTGAATCCGCCTCCGCCGCGCGAGAACCGGCAGCCGAAGATCTTTTACTCGACGCAGGTGGGGGACCGGCCGCCGACCATCCTCACCTTCTGCAACTCGCCGCGCCTCTTCGACGCCACGTACCAGCGCTATTTGCTCGCGGTGCTGCGCGAGCGGCTGCCGTTCCGCGAGATCCCCATCAAGCTTTATCTGCGGCGCCGCCACGCCAGCGAGCTCCCTTCGGAGAGCGGCCAGCCGGCTGCGTGACGACGATCCGGCGCGGGTGGTCCGCTTTCGCCGCGGCGCCGTCAAGATCGGCGGCGATGCGGGGAGAATAGGTCGCGGGGATCATCCCTCGACCCCCCGCACCGAGCCGTGCTGCGCGCGCTGCGTTGACACGTGCCCGCGCCGTCTTATACTCGGCCGCGGCGGGCGATTAGCTCAATCGGCTAGAGCACTGCCCTTACAAGGCAGGGGTTACAGGTTCGAGTCCTGTATCGCCCAGTGGAAGCCCACTCGAGATGATGACGCGGACCTGGTTCTGGTCGTTCGGCCTGCCGCTGGCGTTGGGTTCGCTCGCGCTGTGCCTCGTCTTCGCCTCGACGCTCGGAGCCGCCCAGCTCGGCCTCACGGCGGCGCTCGGGCTCCTGGCGCCCCCACTCGTCGCTCGATGGAAAGGCACGGTTGCGGACGGCGACGTACCGAATGAGGCGACTGGCTCCCCGCCGCGTGGGCCCGGTTGGTTCCCCGCAGCGCTCTTCGTCGCGGCGTGCGGCAAGTTCATCGTGCTCGGGGCGATTTCGTCGCGATTCGTCCCTGCGCTGCACGACGAATGGAGCTACGTGTTCGGCGCCGAGACGCTTGCGCTCGGCAGAATTTCGAACGGGCCCCCGCCCCACCCCGAGTTCTTCAGCACCATCCACCTGCTCCTCGAACCGCGCTGGGTCACCCGCTACCCGCCGGGTCATCCGGCCGCGCTCGCCCTGGGCGTCCTTGTCGGCTGGCCGCCGCTGCCTGTCGTGTTGCTCGCGGCCGGTACGGTGCTCTGGACGTACGGCCTGGGCTCGGCGCTCGGCGGCGCAGTGGTCGGCAGGCTGGCCGGGTTGCTAGCGCTGCTGGCGCCGGGGATGAATCAGGTGGGCTCGAGCTACCTGGCCCAGACCACGTTTCTCTTCGCCATGACCGGCGCGTACTCGAGCGCCATCCGTGCCTTGGAGCGCGACCGGGTGGCGTGGTCGGTCGCTGCCGGCCTCTTCGGCGGCTGGGCGTTCGTCACGCGTCCGTACTCGGCCGCCGCGCTGGGGCTGCCGCTGGCG
Organism: Planctomycetia bacterium; assembly: GCA_041487215.1. Taxonomy (GTDB): domain Bacteria; phylum Planctomycetota; class Planctomycetia; order JALXBF01; family JBGPMX01; genus JBGPMX01. Next base: position 4,871 of record JBGPMX010000136.1, read on the forward strand.
ATCTGGTTCTTCGCCAGGGTGGTAATGCTTTCACGCGGCGCGTCGCGCCAGGCAGGGGCGCTGAACGCGGATGCCGCGGGGCGGTCCCTTGCGGACGGCTCGAGCAGCGGTGATGCGATGCCCGCTCGGGATACGGCTGGGGCGCGGGGGGCGGCCGGCCGGCACCTGATGGGCGCCGTCCTGCCGCTCGTGGCGGCGCTGGCCCTGTTCGCCGCGTATAACCGTGCCACCATGGGGAGCATCGGGAAGACGGCGTGGGGGGAGTACAACCGGCGCTTCGAGCCTCAGAACACGCTTGGGTTCGCGGCGGCCGAAACCGCCGTGCCAGGCGCGGAGCCGATCGAGGGGTCGCGCTGGCCGAACCCGCTCCAAGAGGAGAAGGCGCGGACGATCGCCGCGGAGAAGCGGGCGTTCACGCCGCGCGAGGCGCTGCGCCGCGGTTTCGCCGATCCGGCGCGTCTCGCCCGGATCCTGTTTCCGGCCGTCGGCTTCTACGGGCTGGTCGCGTTTGTTCCGTTCGCGTGGCGCGCGGATCCCGCGGCATCGCCGCGCGGGCCGGTCTGGCTGATCGCCGCGGCCCTGGTTGCTCATCACGCCGCGTACTCGCTGTTCTATTCCCGCTGGGGAGCCTACGCGCTGGAGCTCATACCCTTCGTGATTTGCCTCGTTGCCGGCGGACTCTGGGCGTTCTGGACGGGTGCTCGTGCCAGCGACCGCCCGTCGCTCCGGCTGGTGGTCCCGCTGGCCTTTGCCGCAGCAGCAGCCGCCGCCGTGTTTGAGACGCCGCGGTTCGTGGCGGCGCGGCGCGCGGACACGGCGTACGAACGCCGCTTCGAGCGGACGCTGCGGGGAGTCGGCGACCGCCCGGCGATCGTCTTCATCCGGCTCGACCTGGCCGTCGCACATCCGTACGATCTGGTGCACAATCGGCCGGATCTTTCCAACCCGATCCTTCGCGTGCGGGATCTCGGCGAGCACAACGTGGAACTGATCCGTTCTTTTCCGGAACGGCGGCCGTATCTCTTTGATGAGGCGACCTGGTCGCTGACGCGCTGGACTCCTCCGCCGCCGGAGGGGCCCGCCAGACGGTTAGCGGACCCACCTCGAGCCAGAGTCGCCACGGGGCGTCTCGAATCCATCGCTCGGTGAAGCCGAGCGAGGGGTCGGCCGCGAGGGCCGTGGCCGGGTCGTCGCCGCGGAGCAGCACGAGAATGAGATCGTCTCCCGGCTCCGGCCGCCCGCCCACGGCGGACTGCCAGCCCCCTTGCGCCGCGTAGTAGTGCATGGGCAGATCGACCGGGAGGGCGACGAGCACGCGTGCGCCGGGGTGCAGGGTGCTGCTGATCGCCTGTGCAACGGGCTGCACCGCCAACCGCCAGCGCTGCGTGGCCGGGTGCCCGGCCGCTCGGGCGCTCGGGCGTGCGCGCGTCAGCTCGTTCGGATCCTGGACCAGGTAGGTCGGCTGTGCGCCGCCGGGCAGCGGGTTGCCGGCGGCCCAGATCAGGCCCAGACAGGCGAGCAAGCACGCGAGCGCCGGCAGCCAGGGTCCCATCGCTTGTGCGCCGGCTCCCCATGGAATGTGTTCTTCGCCCGCGTCATCCGCCGCGCGGCGTGCCAAGAGCTTTTCCCAGACTGCGACCAAGCCTGCCGCGGCCACCGCCGAGAATCCCGGGGCCAGGAAACTGAAGACGCGCGGCGGGGGGGCCACCCGTTGAACTGCCATGACACTGAGGGTGGCGAACGGCACGGCCACGCACAGCCAGAAGGCAAGCCGGTGCGTGCGCCCCAGAAAGACGAGCCCCAGCAGGAAAAAGACGAGCGGAACGACCCACGGGAGCGGACCCTCGGCCCAGCTTCGCAGCGCCAGCACCCACGCCGCGGGAGTAAGCGCGAGCCAGTCGGACGGGGCGCGGGCGCGCACGAACGGGTGCTGGAACGCTTCCAAGCCGCGGAAAATCGCCGCCGGCGCATAGAGCCATGCGGCAGCCAACGCCACCGATGCGCCCCAGGCCGCGAGCGGACGCGCGGCTTGCCGACGCACCCCAACGAGCCACGCCGCACACCCGATGATCGGATAGACCATCGTCGGCAAGGCGAACAGGCCCAGCACGGCGGCGACCCAGCCGACGATCCAGTCGGTGCGTCGTGCGGCGCCGGTCCCCAGCCGCCAGAAGGACGTCATCAGTACCGTCGCCATCCATGCCACCCAGACGTAGCCGCGTGCGTTCACCGAGTAGTTGACGAGCACCGCGGAGGTCGCGACCAACGCGGCGGCAAGAAGCCCCACCGCAGAGCCGACCAGGCGACGGCCGAGCACGTAGGTGCTTGCCGTCACGCCGACCCCCGCGGCGAAGACGTGAAGGCGGAGCGCCCACTCCTGCTGACCAAAAAGGCGGTAGGCGGCGTGCATCAGGAGTGTGTTGAGCAGGTGGTTGTTCGTCGAGTTGTAGTCGGCGAGCCCCTCGTAGAGCGGCCGCCGGGCGTAGTTGAGAAAGCTGTGTGCCTCGTCGTAGTCGATGGGCACGTCGATGTAGCGAAGCCGGATGACAGTCGCACTGAGCAGGACGAGCGCGAGCGCCGCGGCGTGCGCCGCGGGCGTGCGCGGCTCGCGCCATGGAGCGGCGGGATCGCGGCTCGGCCGGCCGGCAAGCGAGGCGCGGCCCGGCCGCCAGTGGGCGGCCACGAGCGCCGCGAGCAGCAAGGCGTGGCAGGCCGCCAGCGTTCCCGCGACCACGCGAAGCCGGAACAGGCGTTCGGGGGTAACGTCGTCGGCGTGTCCTAGAGCGGCGGCAAGCGGACGGACGGTCGATTCCGGCAGGAGGGTCGCAACGAGCGCCAGGGCGCCGAACCCAATGAGGAGACCGAGCAGGCCGCGGGCGGCCGCCTTCCCGTCGCTCGTCGCTGCCCCAACGCTCACGTGAACAGCTCTTGGACGGGGCTCCCGCCCTCGACAATCTTGAGCGGCCGGCCGAGCGGGCTCATGTTCTCCTTGGCCGGGTCAATCTTGAGTGCGTGGCAGAAGCTCGTCATCAGGTCGTTGACGGAGATCGGACGATCCTTGACCTCGCTGCCGTCGTTCGACGTGGCGCCGATGACCTGGCCGCCCTTCACGCCGCCGCCGGCAAGGGCGATGTTGAACGCGCGCGGGAAGTGGTCGCGGCCGCCGCTCGGGTTGATCTTCGGCGTGCGGCCGAACTCGCCCATCCAGACCACCAAGGTGCGCTCGAGCATCCCGCGCCGCTTGAGGTCAGACACCAGCGAGGCAAAGCCCGGATCGACCTGCCCGGCCAGCGTGCCTACGCGCTCGTTGTTGTTCTGGTGCGTGTCCCACCCGTTCGAGCGGACCTCGACGAAGGTGACGCCCGCCTCGATCAGCCGGCGGGCCAGCAGGCAGCCCTGGCCGAACGGCGTGCTGCCGTAAGCGTCACGCGTCTGCGAGTCTTCCGCCTCGAGGTCGAACGCTTTCATTCGAGGTGAAAGCACCATGCCGGCCGTCTGCCGGTAGAGCGCCGTGTGGTCTTTCACGCGGTCGTCGCCACCGGTCTTGGCGAAGCCGGCCACTTCAAGGCTGTGCAGCAGGCTCATCCGCCTGGCAAAGCGGTCCGGCGAAACGGGGAGCTGCACGTTCGTGGGTGGCCGCCGCGCGTCGGGTATCACAAACGGCTCATACCCCACGCCCAGCATGCCCGCGCCGATGGTCGGGCCGCCGATACTGACGATGTGCGGCAGGTCAAACTTGGGGTCGCCCAGCTCGGCGGCGGTTACACTGCCGAAGCTCGGGTACTTCACCGATCCCGACGGCGAGTAGCCCGTGTGGAGCTGATAGGTGGCGCGCTGGTGGTTCCCCTCTTTGTTGGTCATTGACCGGACGACGCTGATGTCGCCCATCATCTTCGCGGTGTGCTCCCAAGGGCTGGCGATCTTGATGCCGGGCACGGCGGTATCGATCGCTTTGGTCTCGCCGCCGTGGGCCTGGCCTGGCTTGGGGTCAAAGGTTTCAAACTGGCTCGGGCCGCCCCCCATCCAGAGCAAGATCACGCCCATGTGCCGCTTGCGCAGCTCATCGGCCTGAACGGCCATCAGGTCGGTGAAGCTCAACGCCGAGAGGCCCGCGGCGCCCAGACCGATCGACCGGAGAAACCCGCGCCGGTTGAGCACGCCCTGGCCGTTCATCGCCACTTTCACGATCATTTTTTCGAGCATCGCAGTCGGGTCCTTTATGCTGAGGTCGCACCGCCCTTGATCGGTGTGGAATTGGTTCGCAATGCGGGTTACGTCAGCGGCGGCTGAGGAACTCGGTGGAGTTGATCAGGCTCCAGAGAATGTCTTCGAACGCCTCGCGGCGGTCGCCGACCGTTTCTACGTAGCGCCCGCAGGTGCCGAGCTCCTTGGCGTTCGGCCGGCGGGCGAGCACGCGAATAAACAGGGCCTCGATCGCCAGGTGGTTGTCGGGCGTGGCCGAGAGGATCTCGCCC
>JBGPMX010000137.1:0-9292 GCA_041487215.1 Planctomycetia bacterium
CCCGTCGGCAACAGCTGCGGAGCGGCCAGGCCGCCGGCCAGGGCGGCGGCAACGCACAGCCCCAGCACGCGGGCCAGCGCGGCGGTTCGAGACGCCCCTTGCTGCACGATGCGCCAACCGCCGACGATGATGACCAGCCCGATCGTGAAGAACTGCATCTGGAAGTGGCCGACCAGGAGCTGCACCGCCAGCACCACGGCCAGCGCGATCGCCCAGAGCCACGATCCGCCCCGTGCAAATCGCTCGGTGATCGCGAGCGCCCACGGCATCCAGGCCAGCGCCAGCGTGAACGGCTCGTGGCTGGCGTGGATCGCGAGAAACCCGCAGAGGCCGAACGACACGGCCGCGAGCGCCGCGCCCCAACGCGAACCGCCCAACGTTCGCACGTAAACGAACGTGCCAACGGCCATGAACACGTAGTGCACGAGCAGGTTGGTGTGGTAGCCGGGCACGGCATCACACCAGCGGAACATGAGCCAGTTGGGCGGGTAGAGCGCCGCGATATGGCTCTCCGCCAGCAGCGGAACGCCCAGCCCGAAGTGAGGACTCCAGTGCGGCAGCCGCCCGGCGGCGTACGCGCGATGCAGCTCCGCCTTGAACGGAATGTACATGCGGTCGGGGTCCCCCCCAACCACCCCCTGCCCGATCACCAGCCGCCACTGCGCCGCCAGGATGATCAGGACGGTGACAAGGATTGCCGCGTGGCGGTCGAGGAATGCCCCGAGCCGATCGGAGAACTGCGGCAGCGGGGAAGGGGCCGAGGAAATGGACATCAGGGGACGTGGTGATTAGTAGGACGGACCATCGTGTCCGTCGCGCAGTAGGATGGACGATCGTGCCCGTCCTACGGAAGCAAGCCTGGGGGAATGCTACGCGTCACTCGAAGACTGGCGGCGCACTGGGCACTCCTACGCGAGGGCGGGCCGTGCCGCCGCGGGAACACGCCGCACGTACCACCACAGCGCTACGCCGCCCAGCAAGAGGAGCAGGCTGATGTTCTGAGATATCGTCAGGCCGTCGCGCAGGGGCGGAACGTCGTTGCGCAGGAACTCGATGAGGAACCGGCTGGCCGCGTAGCCCACCATGAGCAGCGCCATCGCGTCGCCGTGCCGCCGGCGCTGCGGGAAGAAGGCGAGCAGCAGCGCCATGAGAAGAAAGCCGTCGATCGCCATGTAGATTTGCGTGGGATGCACCGGCAGGCTGCGCGGCGCGGCCGCGGTGATCCAGCCGTGCAGCAGATGCTCCTGCCAGGGGAGGCTTTGCGCAGGGAACGTGATTGCCCAGGGCAGCTCGGCCGGTTTTCCCCAGCAGCAACCGTTGAGCAGGCAACCGAAGCGGCCCACTCCAATGCCGATCGCCGTGGCGGGCGCAAACACATCGAGCACCTGCCACACGGGCAGCCCGTGCCGCCGCGTGTAATAGAGAAAGACCAGTGCCGCGCCGATCACTCCGCCGTAGAAAACCAGGCCCCCCTCCCAGATCTTGAAGACGTCGAGCGGGCTCTTGAATTCGCTCAGATTCTGCACGATGAAGAAAAGCCGGGCGCCTATCAACCCGCCTAAAAACATCCAGAGACCCATGTCGGCGACGACCCGGTCCGGGTTCAACCCCTCGCGGCGGCACAGCCGGGTGGCCAGCCAGCTGGCGGCCAGGAACGCCAAAAACAGCGCCACGCCGAACCCGAACACCGGCACGTGCCGGTCCGTGAACGGAATCGGGATCTCGAAAAGAATTTGACGCATCGTGAATGTGTTGAACGGCTCAACAAGTCAACATCGCATTGTCGATCAGACGCGTGCTGCCCACGCGCGCGGCAACAACCGCAAGGACTCGGGAGTGCAGCGTTTGGACGGGTTCGAACGAGTCCGGGTCCACGAGTTCCGCGTAGTCGACGATGACACCGGGGATCGATTCTAGCACCGTCCGCATTTTCTGTCGAACCGAATCGGCATGACGTTCCCCGCCCTGCACGAGTGCTGCGGCGGCGGCGAGCGCCCGGTAGAGCGCCAGCGCCTTCGGGCGGTCGTCGGCGTTCAGGTAGCGGTTCCGCGAACTTAGCGCCAGGCCGTCCGGCTCGCGCAGCGTCGGGCAAACGCGGATTTCCACGGGCACGTTCAGCTCGCTCACCATGCGCCGCACGACTTGTGCCTGCTGGGCGTCTTTCTGCCCGAAGTAGGCGATATCGGGCAGCACGATCTGGAACAGCTTGAGGACGACGGTGGCCACTCCGCGGAAGTGCCCCGGCCGAAACGCTCCCTCGAGACGCTCGCTCAGGCCGGTCACGTCCACGAACGCCGCGAATCCCGGCGGGTACATGGTCGCGGCGTCGGGAGCGAACACGACGTCGGCACCCTCCTGGCCGCAGAGCCGCAGGTCTTCATCAAAGGGACGCGGGTAGCGCGCCAGGTCTTCGTGCGGAGCGAACTGCGTGGGGTTGACGAAGATCGATACGACCACGAAATCGGTCTCGGCGCGTGCGCGGCGAACCAGGCTCAGGTGTCCCTCGTGCAAAGCTCCCATGGTCGGGACGAAGCCGACGGATGCATCGCGCGCGCGCGCCGCGCGCACGCTGCCGCGCACTTCATCGATGGAGCGGAGCACGATCGGCTGGGATCGGGTCATGTTGGATTCTCGTCGTGCGACGCCACGTCCACAGGGACCGAACCCTGTGCAACCCCGTTCGGGGTAGTTGTCCTCTACGCTCCGACTACTACCCTGGGTGACCAGTCCGACGCACCCGCGTACCCCGAAGGGGTTGCACAGCCTTTCACGCACGATGCGCGGCTAACCCTGGATCGCATCCGCCACGCATTCGAGTTCGTCCGCGACCTCGTCGGCGTCCGTCGCGCGCGGGTGATAAAACAGCCAGCCGCGGCCGGGGGGCATCGCGTGGCGGTACGCGGCACGCAAAGCCCCGAGGCAGGGCACGCAGTCCGGCCCCGAGCATCGTTCGCCCAGGCGACGGGCTAGCTCCTCGGTGGGAGCATCCAGGCATACGACCACTGTCGGTTCGAGCGTTTGGACACACGCGTCCCTAAGCTCCCGCCGCAACGGGTCGACCACGTAAGCTTCTTCCTGCGTTTTCTGTGTTTTCGGTAACCAGAGCCACATGATGGTAGTCGGCTTGAGCTCTGGCGCAGGCGCGCGAACGTCTCGCGGCAACGGGTCGCGTCGCTCCATCGGCAGCAAGACGTCTGCCTCGACGCTGGTTTGCTGCAACGAGAAATCGCTCACCAGCCATTCCGGCGGCGATGCCGACGACGGCGCACGATCCAGCCGCTGCCGGCGGTCCCGCACGGCTTCCGTGAGAGCTGCTGCCGCCTCTCGAGGATCCCGTCCATACAGAGCGCAGAGCCGAGCCGAATCGATTGCCTCCTCGATGCACGCGGCGCCCAGCCGCTCCGCCAGCAGCCGAGCCACGGTCGTCTTTCCCGCGCCGGGGGGCCCGGCGAACGCGAAATAGTGCGGCCGGCGCTGGATCCGCTGCCACTGCTCGGCCACGCTCACGAACCCCAGGGGCGCGTCGGGCGCGATCTCGGCGAGTGGCTCGAGCACGAACCGCCGGTAATGCATGTGCGGGTGCGGCACGACAAGATCGGGCAGGTCCATGCGCTCTCGGCCCCAGAGCAGAATGTCGAGATCGATCGGCCGCGGGCCCCACGGCACCGTGCGCGTGCGGCCCAGCCGGAACTCGATGTCGTGCAGAGCGCAGAGCAGATCGCGCGGCGCGAGCGCCGTCTCGATCTCGGCGGCGGCATTGAGGAAGGCCGGCTGCCCCCCCGGTCCGCCGACCGGCGGCGTCTCTATGAACGAGCTCGTCTTACGCACCCGCGTGCCGGGCAGCTCGGCGATCGCCGCCAGCGCCCGCTCGAGGTTCGCTCGCCGGTCGCCCAGGTTGCTGCCCAGCCCGAGGTGGACGATGGACATAAGGATGTTGAAGTGTTGAATGGTTGAACTGTTGAACTGTTGAACTGTTGAATCGGTGATTGGTTTGGGAACCACAAGCAAGCAAACCACGCAACAGTTCAACAGTTCAACCATTCAACGCTTCAACCGGAGCTTGCCGATCCGCGCCACCGCCTCGTCGATGCGCGGCGTCTCGACGGTCAGCGCCATCCGGATGTAGCCGTCCGCCGTCTGGCCGAATCCGATGCCGGGCGTGGTCACGATGCTCGCCTCGTCGAGCAGCCTGGTGCAGAGCTCGGTCGATGTGTATCCGGCCGGGCAGGGGATCCACACGTAGAACGTTGCCCGCGGCGACGGCACTTCCCAGCCGATCGAGCGCAGGCCGCCGACGAGCGCATCGCGGCGCTGGCAGTAGAGATCGCGGATGGGCGGCGTGAGCTCGTCGTACTGCTCGAGCGCGGTGATGCCCGCGAACTGGATGGCGGTGAAGATGCCGCTATCGCAGTTGGCTTTGACCTGGCCGAGCGCCGCCACGATGGCGGCGCCCCCCACCGCGAAGCCGAGCCGCCAGCCGGTCATGTTGAAGGTCTTCGAGAAGCTGTGCAGCTCGATGGCGACCTCTTTGGCCCCCGGAATCTCCAGGATGCTGAGCGGGCGCTCCTCGAAGTACATCTCCGCGTATGCGGCATCCTGCGCGATCACGAAGCCGTGCTTGTGCGCCAGCCCCACCACCCGCTCATAAAAGGACCGCGGAGCGACGGCGGCCGTGGGATTGTTCGGGTAGTTCAGGAACATGAGCCGGGTGCGGGCCCAGACCGCGGCGGGGATGGCGTCCAGGTCCGGCAGGAAGCCGTTGCGAGCCTCGAGCGGCATCACGTGCGTCTCGGCGCCCGAGAACCAGCTGAACGTGCGGTAGACCGGGTAGCAGGGATCGGGAACAAGCGAGACGTCACCGGGGTTGAGCACGCCGAGCGGCAGGTGGGCGATCCCCTCCTTCGATCCGATGAGCCCGATCACCTCGCTCTCCGGATCCAGCGTGACGCCGTAGCGCCCGGCGAACCAGCCGGCAACCGCACGGCGGAATTCGGGTGAGCCCTGGTCGAGCGCGTACTGGTGGAAGGCCGGGTTCTCACAGTGCTTCTGCAAGCTGCGGATGATCGGCGCCGGCGTCGGCCGGTCTGGGTCGCCGACGCCCAGGTTGATGACGTCCCGCCCCGCCGCAATGGCGGCCTTCTTCTTCTTGTCGATTTCGGCGAAGAGGTAGGGCGGCAGCTTGCGCAGCCGATCGGACTTCACGAACGGTTTTGCTTGCATGGTGCCACATTCTAAGTCGCACCCGGCGAGGCGGGAAGGACCGCGCCTAAGCAGCTCGGCAGAAAGACGTACGTCAGGCTTTCTAGTACGTCTGGCTTTCTAGCCTGACTTTGCTCGGCGTCAGCCTTATCAGGCTAGAAAGCCTGACGTACGCGCGGTCGGCAGCATAGCTCCTTCGGCGGACCTGGTCAGCTTTCCGGACACCGCAGAGAAGGGGGCAGGCATTCCTGGCGAAGCACGCGGCGCGCCGTGATAATCTTCCTCACGAATCCAACCAGCAAACGAATCCAACCATCAAGCTGAGAACCGAGTCATGCCAACCGAAACCACCATTGACGCCCACGTGCACGTGTGGACCCCGGACACGGATCACTACCCGCTAGCCGCCGGGTTCACGAAAGAGGAGATGAAGCCGCCGAGCTTCACGCCCGAACAACTCTTCGGGCACTGCCGGCCGAGCGGCGTTGGTCGCATCGTGCTCATCCAGATGAGCTTCTACGGGCTCGACAACTCGTACATGCTCGACATGATGAAGCTCCACCAGGGCACCTTTCGCGGCGTGGCGGTGATCGACTGGAACGCGCCCCGGCCGGACGACGAAATGCGCAAGCTCGCCAAGCTCGGCGTGCGCGGGTTTCGCGTCTATCCCGGCGTATGGAAAGACGGGCGGGTCGAGAAGATGCCGGAGACGCGTGACTGGCTGGCCGGCGAGGGGTTCGAGCGGATGTTTCGCACCGCGCCCGAGACCGGGCAGTCGATCTGCTGCCTGATCAATCCCGCCGACCTGGCGGCGCTCGATGCCATGTGCCGTCGCCACCCCGAGAGCCCGGTGGTGATCGACCATCTTTGCCGCATCGGCGCGGACGGCGTGATCCGCGATGCGGACGTCCAGTCGCTCTGCCGCATGGCGCGGCACAAGAGTGTCCGGGTGAAGGTTTCGGCGTTCTACGCGCTCGGGCAGAAGAAGCCCTCGCACGACGATCTTGCCCCATTCATCCGCCGCGTGTTCGACGCTTTCGGGCCGGAGCGGCTCATGTGGGCCAGCGACTGCCCGTTCCAGGTGGACAACGAGACGTACGAGAACTCGATCGCGCTCGTGCGCGATCGGCTCGACTTCCTCTCCGCCGGCGACCGCGACTGGCTGCTGCGCCGCACGGCGGAGCGCGTGTTCTTTATGTGACGGGCGCCGGGATCGCACTTCCGCTCGCCGCCTCACCTCACCCCCGACCCCTCTCACCAGGCTCGTTCCTGGGATCCATGAGAGGAGCGTGCGTGGGGAGAGCGGTCGGCGGGGGGGAGGGGTCGTTGGCGACCGGGGAGACCTTCGGTCCAAGCAGCGGCGGGGTCGGAGACCCGCGCCGAACCAGGGAGCCTAATTCAGCGATTCACCGGGCGGGGGATGGTTTCGCGCGCCAGGAACGGCGCGCCGCGCTGCCGCACGCTCTTCATGTCGGCGATGACGTCGGACGGGGAGCGGTAGCGCAGGGGGCGGTCCTTGGCCATCATGTAGCCGATCATCTCGCCGAATCCCTTCGACAGATTGATATTCACGTAGTGCGGCTCGACGAGCGGGTCGCTCAGGTGGCTGCGCAGCTGCTCGGGGATCGTCGTGCCGGGGAAGGGGGGGCGGCCGGTCGTCATGTGGTAGAGCGTGGCGCCGAGCGCGTAGATGTCGCTGCGCACGTCCACCTCCTCGGTGCCCCGGATCTGCTCGGGCGAGATATAGTACGCGGTGCCGACGCTCCGCCCGGCCTCGCTCTTGATCAAGCCGAGGTCGGACGTCATGCGGGCCAGGCCGAGATCGGCGAGCTTTGCCGTGTTGTCGCGGGCGAGCAGGATATTGGCCGGTTTGATGTCGCGGTGCACCAGGCCGCGCCGCGCGGCGTGCTCGAGCGCCTGGGCGATCTGCATGCCGATGTCCACCGCCTCGCGCTCCTCGAAGACGCGCCGCTTGTTCAGCTCCTCCTGCACCGTGACCCCCTCGACGTACTCCATCACGAAGTAGTGAATGCCGTTGGCCACGCCGACGTCGATCGCCTGCACGATGTTGCCGCTGGAGAGCAGCGCGGCCAGGCGTGCCTCGCGCTCGAACCGCGCGATGAACTCCGGGTTCTGGGCGATGCTCGGCGCCAGCACCTTGATCGCCACCAGCCGATTCATGCTGAGCTGCCGCGCTTTGTACACCACCCCCATGGAGCCGCGGCCGATGCGTTCGAGCAGCTGGAACCCGGGTATCTGGTTGCCGCGCCCCACCGCTTCGCGGACCACGCGGCGCGCCTGGTTCGGCGTGACGACCTGCTCGGCGATGAGCAACTCCATGAGCGATCGCCGCGCGGAGTCGGCCGGCTGCCGTGCGAAGAGCTCCAGGCAACGCTCGACCTCCTCTTTCGTGCCGAGCCGCTCGCGGACGACGGCGCGCGCCAGCTCCTCGTTCGAGAGATTGCCGGGATCGATGGGTGTCGGCTGCGATGTGTCCAAGAAAATGCCTCCCCGGCGCAATCTACGGCGCTGGAGACGCGCAGGCAAGAGGCATGGCAACGCGAGAACCTGTAGCTGAACTCGCCAGAGTTCAGAAGACTCTGAATTCTGGCGAATCCAGCTACGGTCAGAGGTCTTTCGGGCGCGGAGTTCGGTTTTTCAACAGGCTGGTAGCCCAGGGGTGAATCGCTTCCGGCGGCTCAGGCGTCTTCCTCGGAAGATGTAGCCGGCCGGCCCGTCGCGCGCAAGATTTGCTCGATCTCCTGGCCCGACCGCCCCTGCTTGATCATCTCGGCCTTGAGCGATGCCTCCAACTCCGCTTCGCGCGCCTTGCGCCACTGCTTGGCCACGACGGCGACGACCGAGCTCAGCGCGGTGCCGAGCGAGATGACAACAACTGCGCCCCATATGCTGAAGACGTACTGCCACATCGGAGGACCTCCGCTAGCAAGAGGATCATTCATCCCGGTCATCCCTCGTTATTCGCCGCTGGACCGGCAAAATTGTACGAGAGGTCCCGAATGCGGCTCAAGTTTCGCACGGCGCACGGACGAGCCGGCGCTCACTCGCACCACGCCAGGCGGTCGCCGAGCCCGACGTTGAGCAGGATGCCGACGGCCAGGAAGCTGGTCAGCAGGCTCGAGCCGCCGTAGCTCACGAACGGCAAGGTCAGGCCAGTGATCGGTGCCAGCCCGACGGTCATTGCCATGTTCACGATCCCCTGCGTTGCGAGCATCGTCACAATGCCGACGCTGACGAGACGCCCGAACGGCTCCCGGCACCGCGCCGCGAGCGCCAGCCCGCGGCACAGCACGAGCCCGAACAAGACCAGGGTCCCTGTAACGCCGACCAGTCCCCAGCGCCCGGCGATCACGCTGAAAACGAAATCCGTGTGCGCGAACGGCAGGTGCAAGTCGACGGCGTCGTCGTCGCCCGACGCGCCGCCCAGAGCGATCATGAACTTGGACTGATGCAGCTGATAGCCGTCTCCGTGCGGCTTGGGTCCGGTGTCGCGCTGCTCGAGAAAGCTCGTGATGCGGGCGCGTTGCGCCGGGCTCATGCCGGCCCATAGCCCGGGCAGAGCCAGCATGCCGGCGACGACCAGCGCCGCCAGGTAGCGCGCCCGAACGCCGGCACAGAACAGCATGGCGAAGAGGACGGGGACGAAGACGAGCGTGGTGCCCAGATCCGGCTGCTTGAGGATCAGCAGCATCGGCACCGCCGCCAAAAGCACGGCGGTCGCCATGCCGCGCAGCCCGACCGATTCCCCGCGCTGCATGAGGTAGCGCGCCAGCGCCGCCACGAACGCGAGCTTGGCCAGCTCCGACGGCTGCACGCCGATCGGACCGAGCCGCAGCCAGCGCTGCGCCCCATTGACCGGATCCGTCCAGTACACCGCGACCAGCAGCGGGATACAGACGGCGAAGGCGGCGTACGCCAGCCCCTCGACCAGGCGGTAGGAGGGGAGCATGACGAGCGCCATGGCCAGGAGCGCGATCGCGGTCCACGCGACCTGGCGCCGCGCCGGGCCCGCTGCCGAAGCGGAATCGGTCGCCGCATCGATCGCAGCAACGCCCAGAGCGACCAGCGCCAG
>JBGPMX010000138.1:0-9280 GCA_041487215.1 Planctomycetia bacterium
CCTTCAACTCGAGCCAATTGTCGGCGGCCCCGAGCTGCCGGGCCGACGCGGCCGCCTCGCCGCGGCGTAGCGCGGCGATCTCGTCCTGCGACAGCTCGGCGCTGCCGCAGTCGCCGGCCGTTATCGTGGCAATGGTAACGGCGCAGCCGGCTTGCCGGAGCAGCGCCAGCGTGCCGGCGCATTGGAATTCGACGTCGTCCGGGTGCGCGTGAATCGCGAGAACACGAGTCTCGGACGCGGGCTTGGCGGCGGCTGCGGTCACGGACTCCTCCGCTGGAGCTGGGGAGCCTCTGATTTTTCGCACCGTCGCGGCACGACGCAAGGAAATTCGCCACACCCCTGTCCTGCAGCAGCAAAAAAACTTTGAAAGACTCGGGGGCGCGTCACTATGATCACGGTCCGTGCCCACACGCGAAACTGTGTAGCCCCAGGAAGCGAGGGCCAAGCATGCGCGTGATCATCCAGCGCGATTACGACGCCATGAGCCGCACCGCCGCCGGCATCATCGCTCAGCTGGTCCGCGAAAAATCCCACTGCGTGCTCGGCCTGGCCACGGGCAGCACCCCGCTGGGGCTGTACCGCGAGCTGGTGCGGCTGAGCCACCAGGGGCTCGACTTGTCGCGTGTCACCACGTTCAACCTGGACGAGTACTGCGGGCTCGGCCCCGAGCACGAGCAGAGCTACCGGTACTTTATGGAGAAGAACCTGTTCGAACCGCTGGCCACCCGGCCGCGCCGGACGCACGTACCCGACGGGCTTGCCGAGAACGCCGAGGCTTGTTGCGCGCGGTACGAGCAAGCCATCCGTGACGCGGGTGGCATCGATCTGCAGGTGCTCGGCATCGGCGGCGACGGACACATCGGCTTTAACGAGCCGGGCTCGTCGCTCGGCAGCCGCACGCGCCTGGTCGTGCTGGCGCGGGAGACCATCCGGGACAACGCGCGATTCTTCGCCTCGGAGGACGAGGTGCCGCGGTTCGCCCTGACCATGGGGGTCGGCACCATCCTCGAGGCGCGGCGCTGCCTGCTTCTAGCCAGCGGCGTGCGCAAGGCCAAGATGGTAGCCCAGGCGATCGAGGGGCCGGTCACCTCCCTGGTCACCGCCTCGTCGCTCCAGCTGCACCCGGACACGAGCGCCGTGCTTGACGAGGACGCCGCGGACGTGCTGGAGATGAAGGACCATTACCGGCACGTGGAATGCGCTCTGGCCGAGCTCTGCCGCCCGCGCCGTTCCGCCGGGGCCACCGAGCCGGCGGTGCCGGTGAGCACGTGAGCGGATGGACGGACCGCGATCGCGCCATCCGTTCGACGAAGGAGCGACCGTGAGCGAT
The DNA here is from genome assembly GCA_041487215.1 of Planctomycetia bacterium. Classification (GTDB taxonomy): domain Bacteria; phylum Planctomycetota; class Planctomycetia; order JALXBF01; family JBGPMX01; genus JBGPMX01. Next base: position 1,331 of record JBGPMX010000138.1, read on the forward strand.
GCGGCGGACCCGATCTCAAGCGTGCGCGAGGCGATCGAGCAGTCGGACTTTCTCCGAACGGCGCGCGGCGTGCGCGGCGACGGCGGCTGCGCGCTGGCGCTGGGGGCCATCGTGCCGCGGCAGCTTGCGCGGCGCGAAATCGAACAGCTCGAGGCGCTGGGCAACTCTTGCGCCGACTGGACGCGCGTGCGGGTCGCCGACGGCTTCGACCCGCGGTCCGTCCGGCACTCGTCCTTCCACGGCGATGTCGTGCTGGGCCGGTTCCGCGAACCGGCCACACTCGGCGACGGCGTCCAGGTTCCCTCGGGTGTTTACGGCAGCACGGTGGCCGATTCGTGCGTGGGCCACAACGCGCTGGTCCGGGACGTCGGTCTGCTCGCACGCTCGGTCGTCGGCGAATCGGCTCGGGTCGTGCGCTGCGGCAGCGTCGCCTGCGATCGCGGCACGACCTTCGGAAACGGCCAGCGGCTGCCGATCGTGATGGAGCCGGGCGGGCGCGACGTCGCGGTCTATGCCGAGCTGACGGTGGCTGTCGCGGCCGTGCTGGCCCGCCGCGGCGCGCGCGACGCGATTGTCGAGCGTTACGAGCAGGCGGTTGCGGAATACGCCGCGGCCGCGCGCTGCGACCGGGGCATCGTCGAGCGCGGGGCGCTCGTGCGTGACACCGTGAAGGTGCTGAGCGTCTACGCCGGGCCGCACGCCGTGATCGACGGCGCCACGGCGGTGAGCGACAGCACCATCCTGTCCGACTCGAGCGACCCCGCGTCGATCCTGACCGGCGCGTGCGTGGAGCGGTCGATCGTGCAGTGGGGTGGCCGGGTGAGCACGCTGGCAGTGGTCGAACGCGCGGTGCTTGCCGAGCACTGCGTGGTCGAGCGGCACGCCAAGGTGTCGGCGTCCATCCTCGGGCCGAACACGGCGGTGGGCGGGGGCGAGATCAGCGCGTCGCTCGTCGGGCCGTTCGTGGGCTTCCACCACCAGGCATTGCTAATCGCCGCGTTCTGGCCCGAGGGGAAGGGGAACGTCAGCTACGGCGCGAACGTGGGATCGAACCACACCTCGCGCGCCCCGGACCAGGAGATCTGGCCGGGCGAGGGGAACTTCTTCGGGCTCGGGGTGAACGCCCAGTTCCCGTGCGACTTCTCGGCCGCCCCCTACTCGGTCTTCGCCACCGGCATCACGATCCCGCCGCAGAAGATCGTCTTCCCGTTCTCGCTCGTCCATCACCCCCCTGCCCGTCCCGCGTCGGCGCCCGCCGGGCTGAACGAACTGATCCCGGCGTGGGTGCTCCGCGAGAACGCTTACCTGCTGCGCCGCAACGAGATCAAGTACCGGCAGCGCAACCGCGCGCGGCGGACGCCGCTGGAGCTCGACGTGTTCCGCCCGAGCACGGTGGACCGCATGCGCGACGCGCGGAGCCGGCTCGAGGCTGTGACCGAGGCGCGTGATTGCTACTCCGAGCGTGAGATCGCGGGGCTCGGCAAGAACTTCCTGACCGAGGCGAATCGCCGCCAGGCGATCGACGCCTACGGGTTCTACACCGAGGCGTACGCCCTGCGCGGGCTGGAACGGGTGCTGCGCGAAGCGGCCGGCGACCCGCCGCGCCCGGCGGCCGTGCTGCGCGCGATCCTGGCGACGCCGTCGGCCGATGCCACCTGGGAGCACCAGCGCCGCATCCTGCACGACGAGCTCAGGCTGAGCGACCCGGCCGCGGCGCTCGCCCGGCTCCCAGCCATGCTCGAGCGCATGGCGCGTGACGTGGAGCGATCCAAGGCAAAGGACGACGAGCGGGGCGCGCGGATCATCGATGATTACGCCGCCGTGCACGCGCCCGCGCACGAGGACGAGCTCGTGCGCGGCACGTGGCAAGAAACCCGCCGGCTCCAGGCGGGCATTGCGGAACTCCTGGCCCGGCTGGGCGGCACGCCGTGAATTCCCCTTTTGGCGACCGGTCCTTCGTGCGAAAATAGTCGGTTCAAGCCGTCGCAACGCACCCCTCGAACACCGGCGCCGCATGCCCCGCCGCCCGGGGAGAAGCGTTGGGCATTTCCCCGCCGAGGAGAGTTATTGGCGGGTTGGTTCAGGAGATTTCCATGGTGACCGGTGCGGTCGTGCGCAGCGGGTTCCGCGATGCGCGCCACACGAAGGTGCTGACGCGGGCGTTTCAGACGAGCGGCGAGGCGAGCCGGTACGTCGCGGGATTGATCGCGGAGCTGATCCGCAGCCGGGCGGCCGAGGGCCGCAAGGCCGTGCTCGGGCTCGCCACCGGATCCACCCCCATCGGCGTCTACCGCGAACTCATCCGGCTGCACAAACAGGATGGGCTCGATTTCTCGAACGTCGTCACGTTCAACCTCGACGAGTACTACCCCATGGAGCCGACCCGGCTCCAGAGCTATCGCTACTGGATGAATCACGTGCTGTTCGACCAGGTGAACATCCCGCGCGATCAGACGCACCTCCCCGACGGCACCGTGCCCGACAACCGCGTCGAGGAGTTCTGTGCGGCGTACGAGCAGGCGATCCGGGACGCCGGCGGCATCGATCTCCAGGTGCTCGGCATTGGCCGCACCGGCCACATCGGGTTCAACGAGCCCGGCTCCACGGCGGACAGCCGCACGCGGTTGGTGACGCTGGACCCGGTGACGCGTAAGGACGCGGCCAGCGATTTCTTCGGCGAGCTCAATGTGCCGCTGCAGGCGCTCACGATGGGGGTGGGCACGATCCTCGACGCGCGGCAGATTGTCACCCTGGCCTTCGGGGAGCACAAGGCGTCGATCATCCGCCAGGCGGTCGAGGGGCGCATGACCGAGAACATCGCGGCCAGCTTCCTGCAGTCGCACCGCGGCGCCCAGTTCGTGCTCGACGAGGCCGCGGCCGCCGAGCTGACCGATTTCAAGACCCCCTGGCTGCTCGGCCACGTGCAGTGGACCCCGTTCACCATCAAGCGAGCGCTGATCTGGCTCTGCCTGCAAACCGAGAAGGCGCTGCTCAAGCTCGAGGACGAAGACCTGCGCGCCCACGGCATGCACGAACTGCTGCGCGAACACGGCCCGGCCCAGCAGCTCGCCGAGCGCGTGTTTCAGCAGATGCTCCGGACCATCACGATCTGCCCGACGCCCGAGCCGCCCCGGCCGGTGATCGTGTTCAGCCCCCACCCGGACGATGACGTCATCAGCATGGGCGGTACGCTGTTGCACCTGGTCGAACGCGGCCACGACGCGCACGTCGCGTACATGACCTCGGGCAACATCGCCGTGTTCGACCACGACGTCACACGGGTCCTTGACCTGGCCAGCCGCTTCAACCGCATGTTCGACATCGACCACACCCGGTCGAGCGAGCTGGCCAGCCGGGTACAGCGTTTCTTCGCGGGCAAGGAACCGGGCGAGTGCGACACGGCCGACGTGCTCAACATCAAGGCGCTCATTCGCGAGACCGAGGCGCGGGCGGCGGCGATCAGCCTGGGCGCGCGGGACGATCACCTGCACTTCCTGCGGCTGCCCTTCTACGAGACCGGCGCCATTCAGAAAAACCCCATCGGCGAGGCGGACATCCAGGTCGTCTACGACCTGCTCGTCCGCGTGCGGCCGGCCGAGATCTACGTGGCCGGCGATCTCTCCGACCCGCACGGCACCCACCGGGTCTGCGCCGACGCCATCTTCGGCGCGGTCGGCCGCCTGGCCGCTGAGGGACACGAAACGACCGTTTGGCTCTACCGCGGCGCCTGGCAGGAGTGGGAGCCGCACGAAATCGATCGGGCGGTGCCGCTCACGCCGCACGATTTGCGCCGCAAGCGCGAAGCGATCTTCATGCACGAGAGCCAGAAGGACGAGGCCATGTTCCCCGGCCCGTACGACACACGCGAGTTCTGGGAACGCGCCGAAGATCGCAACACGCACACGGCCGCCGTGTACAACAAGCTCGGCCTGCCGGAGTACTACGCCATGGAAGGGTTCGTACGCTGGCGCGGCCGCGACGAACCCCAGCCGTAGCGAATGAGCTGGCATTGTGTACAGGCGTATATTATACTCCGCAACGAATCCACAACCTGCGGAGTGCTTCCCCCATGGCGGCTCAGAACATGGACCAGCTCACGCCCAAGCAACGGAAGGTTTACGAGTTTATCCGGGACAAGATCTTCGACCGCGGCTACGGCCCGACGGTGCGCGAGACGGCCAGGGCATTCGGTATCCGGTCGCCGAACGGCGTGATGTGCCACCTGCGCGCGCTCGAGAAGAAGCACATGATTCGCCGCGAGCCGAACATGTCGCGAGCAATCACGCTCCTCGATGAACGACCCCCCAACGCCAGCCTGCCGCTCGCCGGCATCATCGCCGCCGGCCGGCCGGTCGAGGCGATCCAGCAGCCTGAGACCATCGACTTTCGCGAGATGTTCGGCAACTCCGAGCTGTTCGTGCTCCAGGTGAAGGGCGAGTCAATGATCGAAGACCAGATCGCCGACGGGGATTACGTCATCGTGCACAAGCAGGAGACGGCACGCGATGGGCAGATCGTCGTCGCGCTCTTGGGCGATGGCGACGCCACGCTCAAGCGATTCTACCGCGAGCCGAACCGCATCCGGCTCGAACCGGCCAACCACGCGATGAAGCCGATTTTCGCCCGCAACGTTCGGGTGCTCGGGATCGTCATCGGCGTCGTCCGCCGCTATAGTTAGGGCCCGTCCGCCAACTGATTCTTGGCGTTCGTAGTGACCGCATTCATGCGGTTGCCCGATGAGCGCGAGAATCCTGACCGGGAACGGGCCTCGAGCCATCGGGGCACTACCCAACCACCCCGCTAGACCTATGAGCGATTCTCCCAAGCAGAGAGTTCTGGTCGTCTGCACCGGGAACGCATGCCGCAGCCAGATGGCCGAGGCACTCTGGCGGCACGAGGCGGGCGACCGGTACGAGATCATGAGCGCGGGCACTTTTCCGGCCGGGGTGCACCCGCTCGCCGTGGCCGTGATCGAGGAGCTCGGTATCGACATGTCCGGGCACTCCAGCAAGAGCGTCGGTTCGCTCATCGAACAGCCTCTGGACCTGGTCATCACGGTGTGCGACAGCGCCAACGAGCTGTGTCCGGTGTTCCCACGCGCCGCGCGACGACTGCACTGGCCGTTCGCCGACCCGGTCGGTGCGCAAGGATCGCTCGAAGAGCGCCTGGTGGAGTTCCGGCGTACGCGGGATTTGATCCGCCAAAAAATCCGTGAGTTCCTGGCCGCCGAAGCCGCCGACTTGGCTTCGCACGCCCCCGCGTGAGCATCGGGTCCGCCTACGGACGGCGGAGCGTCGGTGGCCGAGTACGAACGCCCTTTCCAGTTTACCCGTTCGGCGTTTTTTGCATCTGCCCCCCCTCTCCCGCTCATGGATCCGTGGGAGAGGGCAGGGTGAGGGGTCCGGGCAACGGTCTGACTCACGCGTTTTTTTTCGTCGAGCTGCCGTCATGCGCATTCTGGTGCTTGGAGCCGGAGCCGTCGGGTCGCTCCTGGGCGGTCTCCTGGCGCGGGCCGGGCACCGCGTGACGCTGCTCGGGCGCCCCGCTCACGTCGCCGCCGTGCGCGAGCACGGCCTATCGATCGAGGGGCTCTGGGGATCGCACCACGTCGCGGCACTCGACGCCGTCGCTTCGGCCGCCGACCTGCCGGCGCAGCCCTTTGATCTCGTGCTGGTCACCGTCAAGGCGTACGACACGGCACAGGCGGTTGAGATCCTCAAGGGCGTGGCCGATGCGCGCAGCACGGTCATCAGCATCCAAAATGGGTACGGCAACACCCAGGCGCTTCAGGCGGCGCTGGGGGCCGAGCGCGTATTCGGCGCACGCATCATCACCGGCGTCGAACTGCCGGAGCCCGGTCGCGTGGCCGTCACCGTGAGCGCCGACGATCTCCGGCTCGGGCCGCCGGGGGGCGAGCCCGATCGCATGCCGCGCGCGCACGAACTGGCCGAGCTATTCCGCGCCGCGGGGATCCCGGTGTCCGCGACGGACCGCTACCGCGAGCATCTCTGGGCAAAGATCCTGTACAACTGCGCGCTCAACCCGCTGGGAGCGCTGCTCCATGCCACCTACGGTGAGCTGGCGCACGACGCGGCGGTCCGCCGCGTGATGGATGAGATCATTGACGAGGCGTTCGCGGCGGCGCGCGAGGCCGGCATCCCGCTCTTCTGGAACTCCCCCGCGGACTATCGGCGGCACTTCTACGACGAGCTCATCCCGCCCACTGCCGCCCATTACCCGTCGATGCTGCGCGATCTGGAGCGGCGCGGCCAGACCGAGATCGACGCGCTCAATGGCGCGATCGTCGCGCTCGCGGCCCGTGCCGGGCGGGACGTGCCCGTGAACCGGTCGCTCACGGCCATGGTCCGTCTGCGCGAACGGACCCGACAGGCCGAACTGGCTCAAGAGCGGAAGCCGCCGAGCGGCACCTGAACCGGACGATCGCCGGTTGGAGTTCACGCTTCCGAGTGTTCCGCGTCTGGCCCGCGGCACGGGGCCGGATTGTGAACGGCCGGCTTTGAGTAGGTCCGCAGAAGAACGTAGGCTGCCGATCGGGCGTACGTCAGGCTTTCCAGCCTGACAAGGCCGATGCCGAACAGAGTCAGGCTGGAAAGCCTGACGTACCTCTGTCGGTGAGGGAGCCCGGCCCTCTGCGGCGCCTGGCGCCTACGGCTTGGCATCGCCGCCGGGGTGCGGCAGCGCGGCGCTCGCCTGAACCGCCTCCTTATCGGGCAGCTCGGCGAAGAACGCCTGGATCATCAGCAGGAACGCGCCGACCACCAGGCAGGAATCGGCCAGGTTGAAGATGGGCCAATTGATGAGCTCGAAGTAAATGAAGTCACGTACCTGCCCGCCGGCGATGCGGTCGTAACAGTTCCCAATCGTGCCGGCCATGATGAGGCCCAGTGCGAGGGCGAGCAGGCGATCCCGCGCAGCCTTGTGGCAGATCAGCCAGTAGAGGATCCCGAGCGCCGCCAACACGCTCAGCGCCGCGAAGATGAGGTTGGCGTACTTCGTCTTCTGAGCGAGGCCCCAGAGGGCGCCGCGGTTGAAGCTGGTCGTGAACGAAAAGACGCCAGGAAGGATCGCAACGCTCGGCGCCGGCCGGCCCGGCTGGGGCGTTCCGACGATGGTGAAGGCAAGCCACTTCGTCGTCAGGTCGAGCCCCGCGCCAACCAGCGCGATGGTCCAGAAGAGACCGTGGTGCGCGGCGCCGTCCCGCTTCACGCCCGCTCCCCCTCCAGCTTTCTCGCACATTCCACGCAGCGCATGGCGTAGGGGATCGCGTGCAGCCGCGGCTTCGGGATCGCCTGGCCACAGCTCTCGCACGTGCCGTACGTGCCGTCCTCGATGCGGGCCAACGCAACATCGATCTGCTCGAGTGTCCCCTCTTCATTCTCGAGCAGCGTGAGCGTGAAGTCTTGCTCGAAGTTATCGCTGCCAATATCGGCCATGTGAATCGGCATGGTCGAAAGATCGCCGCTGGACTCCTGCCGATTCCTCTTGAGCGCCTCATCCGCCAGCTGCGTGACGTCGCCATGCAGCCGGGCGCGCAGGGCGAGCAGCCGATGCTTGTATTCGTTCATCTCGGCCTTCTTCATGGTTGCCCTTTCTCGAGGATGTCTCCCGAAATCCAAAAGAGTTCCGAATCATATTCGCCCTGCGCGGCGGTGTCAATCCACGCGGGCGGGCCTGCGAATGGCCTGTTTCCCTGGACCAAATCCGCGCGCTTGTCGCAAGGCGTCCGCGACGTGCCCCGCCCATCAGACACCCGCGCGGAATTCCCCATGAGTCATGCAGCCCGAGTGCCAATTCTCGAAGTATTGCGGAGACGCCGCCAAAGACCGGTACAGAATCTGGCTCGGTTCCCGGCCCGAGGCCGTGACGGTGAAAGGCGGGGAAGTCTGCGAAAAATGGGGTGGCTCAGGGAGATGATTCCAAAGCGGCAGC
>JBGPMX010000139.1:0-9239 GCA_041487215.1 Planctomycetia bacterium
CAACTCGGCGGTCTGGTCGGGCGGGTCGTTCATTTACGTCCCCAAGGGAGTGAAGATCGACTTTCCGCTGCAGGCGTACTTCCGCATCAATTCCGAGAACATGGGGCAGTTCGAGCGTACGCTGATCATTGTGGACGAGGGTGCTCAGGTGCACTATGTCGAAGGTTGCACGGCCCCGACCTATTCCAGCGAATCGCTGCACTCGGCGGTGGTCGAGATCATCGTGCACAAGCACGCGCGCTGCCGCTACACCACGATCCAGAACTGGGCGCCCAACGTGTACAACCTGGTGACCAAGCGGGCCATGGCGCACGAGGACGCGATCATGGAGTGGGTGGACGGCAACCTGGGCTCGAAACTGACCATGAAGTACCCGTCGGTGTACATGATCGGCAAGCACGCGCACGGCGAGATCCTCTCGATCGCGTTCGCGGGCCGTGGCCAGCACCAGGACGCGGGCGGCAAGGTCGTGCACGCCGCGCCGTACACCTCGAGCCGCATCATCTCCAAGTCGATCTCGAAGGACGGCGGACGCACCAGCTACCGCGGACTGCTGAAGGTGGCCGACGGGGCGAAGAAGTCGAAGTCCAACGTGGTCTGCGACGCGCTGATCCTCGACTCCAAGAGCCGCAGTGACACCTACCCGTACATCGAGATCGATGAGGACGACGTCGCGGTCGGGCACGAGGCCAGCGTGTCCAAGATCGGCGAGGAGCAGCTGTTCTACTTGATGAGCCGCGGGCTGTCCGAGCACGAGGCGGCGACCATGATCGTGTCGGGCTTCATCGAGCCGCTCGTGAAGGAGCTGCCCATGGAGTACGCGGTCGAGATGAACCGCCTGATCGAGCTCCAGATGGAGGGAACGGTGGGGTGATGCCGCGGGATGGCAGGGCTGATCAGCAGGTTACGGGTGGCGAGCCATGACGATCGACCGGGTCCGCGAGCTTTACAACGCACAGCCGTTCCGGCCATTCGTGATCCACCTCGCCGATGGACGGCGCCTCGTGGTCGAGCACCGGGAATTCATGGCGTTGTCACCGAGCGGTCGTACGATCACGGTGCACCAGCCAGATGACTCCCTAAACATTATTGACCTCCTGCTCGTGACGGATCTCGAGATCACAACCCCGAGCAACGGAGGGGCTCGCCGCCGCAAGCGCGGAGCGTGAAGCCTCCCGCGCACGATCCCGACGAAAAGACCACAAGGCAGGCAATGGGTGCGATTTCCGCCAGCACAACCACGAGCGCCGGCTTCACCGAAGAGAACCTGGTGCGTTTGCTCGAGAGGCGTGACGACCCGGACTGGGTCGTCACGCGGCGCCGCGATGCGTGGGAGCTGTTCCGCACCAAGCCAATGCCCACGCTCCAGGACGAGGAGTGGCGGCGCACCGACATCCGCAGCCTCAAGCTCGACGCCTACACGCCGGCCGGCCTCGAGGACGCGCCGGACACGGCCTCGGCGTCGGCCTTCGCGCCGCACCTCGCGCGCGGCCAGTTCGGCGGCTCCGTGCTCCAGGTCGACGGCCAGTTCGCTGCGGCGGAACTGTCCGCGGAGCTCGCGCGCAAGGGGGTCCTGTTCTGCTCGATGGACGAGGCGGTGCGGCGGCACCGGGCGCTGGTCGAGCCGTACCTGCTTACACGTGCCGTGGACCCCGCGTACGACAAGTTCTCGGCGCTGCACGCCGCCTTCTGGGTGGGCGGGGCGTTCCTCTACGTGCCGCGCGGCGTCCGCGTCGACCAGCCGCTCTACTTCCTGAGCGGCCTGTCCGCCGCCGCCTCGTCGGACCTGAGCCACACCCTGGTCGTGCTGGAAGCGGACGCCGAGGCGACGATCTTCCAGGAGCAGGCGTCGCTGCCGCACCCGCGCTCGGCGCTGCACGCGGGGGCCATCGAGCTCTTCGTCGGCGACGGCGCCCGGCTGGTCTACGTCAACCTCCAGAACTGGGACGACCAGGTCTGGCACTTCGCGCACCAGCGTGGGCTGGTCGCGCGCAACGGCTACCTGCAGTGGATCGTCGGCGGGCTGGGCAGCCGGCTGGCCAAGGTCAATCAGGAGGTGGTGCTCGAGGGATCCGGCGCCGAAGCGCAGGTGAACGGCGTGATGTTCACGACAGGCCGGCAGCACCTGTCATACCACACCCGCCAGGTCCACCGCGCCGATCACACGCGCAGCGACCTGCTCTACCGCGGGGCGCTCAAAGATCGTTCGCGCATCGTCTGGCGCGGCATGATCCGCGTCGAGCCCGGCGCGCAGAAGACCGACGCCTACCAGAAAAACGACAACCTGGTGCTGTCGGAGAACGCGCGCGCCGATTCCATCCCGGGGCTCGAGATCGAGGCGGACGACGTGCGCTGCACGCACGGCGCCACGGCGGGCCGGGTCGACGACGAGCAGGTGTTCTACGCCATGGCGCGCGGCCTCACGCGCAAGGAGGCAATGCACCTGATCGTCGAGGGCTTCTTCGCCACCGTGCTCGAACGCGTGCCGAGCGATGAGGTGCGCGGCGCCCTGCAGAGCGCCGTCGCCACCAAGCTGGGCTGGTGAGCGTGCCATGGCAATGCGTCGATTCAACGACTCTGCGACTTGGCCGAGAAGTGTGTCGCAGGCAGGTACCGGACCGACGCGTCCTGGATCGACGCTTTTGACTTCTCCTTCGGTGGAATGGGCCTCGATCGCTTTCGGGAACTGTATCCAGATCCAGGGGCCGCGAGCTAGCCCTTCGTCGAGAAGGGTATCTTTCAAGGGGTTTCGAACTATGGCCGAGTATGCACATCCCGAGATGCTCGTCTCGACCGAGTGGGTCGACGAGAACCGCGCCAAGACCGACAAGATCCGCATCGTCGAATCGGACGAAGACATCCTGCTCTACGAGACCGGGCACGTCCCGGAAGCCGTCAAGCTCGACTGGGTGTCCGATCTCCAGGACTCGGTCGTGCGCGATTACGTGGGCAGACGCCGCTTCGAGGAACTCTGCGAGGAGCGGGGCATCTCGAACGACACCACCGTCGTCTTCTACGGCGACAAGAACAACTGGTGGGCATGCTACGCGTTCTGGGTCTTCAAACTCTTCGGGCACCCGAACTGCCTGGTCATGAACGGCGGCCGTAAGAAGTGGGAGGCCGAGAAGCGGCCCATGGCGCGCGCGGTCCCCCAGTACCCCCGTGGCCACTACAAAGCCAGGGAGCCGGATCTGTCGATCCGCGCGTTCCGCGACGAGGTGCTGGCGCACATGAAGACCCGCAAGCCGCTCGTCGACGTCCGCTCGCCCGGCGAGTACAGCGGCGAGCTCTTCCACATGCCCGAGTACCCCCAGGAGGGAGCGCTCCGCGCCGGGCATATACCGGGTGCGGTCAACGTGCCGTGGTCGCGCGCGGTCAACGAAGACGGTACCTTTAAGAGCCGCGCAGACCTCGAAAAGCTCTACCTGCAGGAACAGCGGCTCAAGGCCAACGACGAGGTGATCGCCTACTGCCGCATCGGCGAGCGCTCGAGCCACACCTGGTTCGTGCTCACCTACCTGCTCGGCTTCCACCGTGTGAAGAACTACGACGGCTCGTGGACCGAGTGGGGCAACCTGGTGGGCGTGCCGATCGAGAAGTCGTTCGCCGCCAAAAAATAAGGGGTTGGAACCGGTGGAGTGCCCTCAATCGGTTTCGTGGTTAAACCTGAAAGAACCGTGAGCAAACTGAACGACATCCTTTCCGAGTTCGAGGGGCTGGACGAACGGGAGCGTTTCGAGCTCCTGGCCGAGTTCAGCCGCAAGCTGCCCGAGCTGCCCGAGCGGTACAAGGCGGAGCGGGATGCCGGTCTGCATCGCGTGCCCGAGTGCCGCACGCCCGTGTTCCTCTGGATCGACCTGGCCGACGGCCGCGTCGATTTGCACGCCTATGTGGCCCCGGAGGCGCCGACCGTCGTGGGCTTCGTGGCCATCCTGCTCGAGGCGTTTCAGGGGGCGACGCCGGACCAGGTTGAGGCGGCACCGAACGATCTCCTGGAACGTCTCGGCATCGCGCGCCGGCTCGGCATGACCCGGCTTCCGGGTCTGAACGCGGTGCTGCAACGGGTCAAGAGCCAGGTGCGCAAGGCTCGGATCGAAGTCGCCGGGAGCAAGTGAGGTCTGCATGGCGGATTGGGTCAAGGTGGCGAAATTGTCCGAGCTGCCGCCGGGGGCGAAGAAGCTGGCCGACGTGGACGGCCGGCCGGTGGCGCTATTCCATTGCGACGGCGCTTTCTACGCCATCGACGACGTCTGCACGCACGACGGCGGGCCGCTCGCCGATGGAAAGTTCAAGGGGTGTGAGGTCGAGTGCCCGCGGCACGGCGCGCGTTTCGATGTGCGCACCGGCGCGCCGCTCTGCATGCCGGCCTTCGAGCCGGTCGCAACGCACGAGACCAAGGTCGAAGGCGATGACGTGTTCATCCGCCTCCGCGATTAGTGTCGCATCACTCGTCGAAGCACGCGTGAGAGCGTGTCATCCTGAGCGGAGCGAGGTACGAGCGGAGCGAAGGATCTCGGTAGACGTGCCCGAATGCCGGTCTTTCATTGCCTGAGGGGTGGATCTCAATCATGATCACGAACGAACTAGTCATCGAGGCGCTCAAGCAGGTGCACGACCCGGAGCTCTTTATCAACGTGGTGGATCTGGGGCTGATCTACAAGGTGGAAATCCAGGACAAGACCGTGCAGATTGACATGGCGCTCACGTCGCCGGCGTGCCCGTCCGGTCCGCAGATGATGGGCCAGGCGGCCAAGCTAATCGAGGCGATCGAAGAGGGGACCAAGGCCGACATCAAGCTGGTGCTGAGCCCCCCCTGGAGCCCCGAACGCATGACGGAAGAAGCGCGCGACCAGCTCGGGATCTTCTAGTACCGTTTCTCGTTCATGCGTTCCGTGTTTGTGGCAGTACGAGCCGAAGTGGGACGGCTTCCGCTGCCTGGCGTTTCGCGACGCGGATCGCGTCGAGCTGCAATCCAAGTCCCGCCAGCCGCTCGGGCGCTACTTCCCCGAGCTGGTCGAGCAGCACGTCGTCTCAGGCGCCGCTGTCGTTCAGCTTGACGATGACGGCGGTGATATCATCAAGCGGCGGGCGGTCTCCGGAAAAGCGCCGCAGCTCGTTGTACAGCTGCGCGATGATCTCCTGAGCCGAACGGTGGCGATGCGTGCGGATCACGTCCAGCGCCCGCTCCGTGCCGAACACCTCGTCGTTCGGCCCTGCGGCCTCGACGACACCGTCGGTGAGCAGGAAGACGATATCTCCCGGCTCGAGCACGATGCCGGGGGCCGCCGCGAACACGCCGTCGCGTTCCAGCCCGAGCGGGACCGAGGTGCTCTCGAGTGCGGCGCGGAGGGATCCGTCCCGCGCGAGCACGTAACCCGACGGGTGCCCGGCGTTCGCGTAGACCAGGAATCGACGGGCGGGATCGAGCCGCGCGAGTAGCAGTGTCACGAAGCGATCCTCAGCCGTGTCGGCCGCGAGCGCGCGGTTGGCGAGCGTGAGGATCTGGCCGACGTGGTCATGCGTCAGCGCCAAGGCGCGCAGATAGGCGCGCGTGGCGGCCATGAGTAACGCCGGGCCGACCCCGTGCCCGGTCACATCGCCGATCACGATGCCGACGTTCCGCTCGGCGATGGGCATGTAATCGAAGTAGTCGCCGCCCGTGGCGTCGGCGGGCTGCGAGCTGCCGTGGATGTCGAAGCCAGGGCACGCGGGGGCTCGGGCCGGGAACAGCTTCTGCTGGATCTCGCGGGCGACCCGGATCTCCTGGCGCAGCCGGTCTGCCTCCCAGCGTGTCTTCATGTCGGTGAGTTTGCGCTCGTGCTCGCGCCGCTCCATCTCGCGCAGCTGCTGAGCCTGCCGCTTCACCTCCTCGGTTTTGCGGAACAGGTCGACAAATGCCGCGACCTTCGACTTGAGTACCTCGGGCACAACCGGCTTGAAGATATAGTCGACGGCGCCGACCGAATAACCGCGGGACATGTGCGTCTCGCTTGTGCCGATCGCGGTGAGAAAGATGATCGGCGTGTACCGCGACCGCTCGCGCTCGCGGATCAGGGCCACGGTCTCGAAGCCGTCCATCTCGGGCATGAGCACGTCCATGAGGATGAGGGCGAAGTCCTTGTCGAGCAGGTGCCGAAGCGCCTCGCGGCCGGAATATGCCCGCACCAGGTTATAGGGGCGCGCGCGCAGTAGGGCCTCCAGGGCCAGCAGGTTCGCCGGCTGGTCGTCAACCATGAGGATATTGACCGGCTCCACGTCGGCCATGCGCTGATCCCGTGTAGACCCTTTCCGGTTCGTCGCGTCTGCGTTTGGAATCGGCCCCCTCTATCGCTCACACCCAGGGAGATGTCCGCAGAAGAACGTTGTCTGCCGATCAGGCGTACGTCAGGCTTTCCAGCCTGACAAGGCCGATGCCGAACCGAGTCAGGCTGGAAAGCCTGACGTACCTCTTTCTGCGGAGCTATTCAGCGGATCCTCCGGTAGATTCTTGCCTCGCTGTCGAACTCCTCATAGCATGCCTCGTGCGGCGTGAAGCGGATGGACTCCTTGCTTCCGAGGCCGAGGAACCCCAGCGGCGCCAGGCTATCGTACAGCAGCCGGTGCACCCGTGCCGACAGCGCGCTGTTGAAGTAGATCATCACGTTTCGGCACAGGATGACGTGGAAGTCGTTGAAGGAGCCGTCGGTCACCAGGTTGTGCTGCGAGAAGACCACGTTCTTGGTGAGCGAGCGGTGGAACGCGACGTGGCCGTACATCGCCGTGTAGTACTCGGAGAAGCAGCCGCGGCCGCCGGCTTTCAGGTAGTTGCTGGTGTATTCTTGGACCGCGGCGGGCGGGAAGATACCCGCCTTTGCCTTGGCCAGCACGTGCTCATTCATGTCGGTGGCGTAGATGCGACAGCGCGGGTACAGCCCTTCCTCGTCGAGCAGGATGGCCATCGAATACACTTCCTCGCCGGTGGCGCAGCCGACGTGCCAGATGCGAATGAACGGGGCCGTGCGCAAGAGCGCCAGCACGCGCGTGCGCAGGGCGGCGTAGAACGAGGGGTCGCGAAACATCGTGGTGACGTTGACCGTGACGTTCCGCAGGAATCGCTCCATGCAGTCCGGATCGTGCAGCAGCCGGCCCTGCAGCTCGGCCAGGCTGCCAAGCGACTCCTCCTGGACGGTGTTCCAGATGCGGCGGCGCATCGAGGAGTAGGCGTAGTCGCGGAAGTCGAAGCCGTAGCGGCGCTGCACCGCGTCGAGCAGCAGCCGGACCTCGAGGGCTTCGAGGTCGTCCGGACGGGCCGCGGCGTCGGCCGTGCCGTTGCCCTCAACCTCGTTGCTCACGTTGATGGCGGGATCTGCCAAACCGTAGCCTCCTGTGTTTCACGGCCGCGCGATGCGTTGGTGGTACCGAGATCCTTCGCTGCGCTCGTTGCTCGCGTCGCCCCGGATGACAGTCTGCGCTCGTAGCTCGCTCCGCTCAGGGATGACGCCGGCATTTGTCAGCGGTATAGCCAGACGCGCAACAAAGAGAGCAGTTGCTCGGTGTTGACCGGCTTGGCGATGTAGTCCGACGCGCCGGCCTCAATACACTTCTCGCGGTCCCCCTTCATCGCCTTGGCCGTGAGCGCGATGATCGGCAGCGCCTTGTATGCTGGCTTCTGGCGGATCGCCCGCATCGTCTCGTAGCCGTCCATCTGGGGCATCATGATGTCCATCAGTACCAGGTCGATGCCGGGCGTGCGCTCGAGCGTGGCGATGCCCGCCTCTCCGTTCTCGGCATAGGCCACCCGTATCTGGTGGCGCTCGAGGATCGCGGTGAGGGCGAAGATGTTGCGCAGGTCGTCGTCCACGACGAGCACGCGGCGGCCGGCCAGCACGGCGTCCGTCTCGTGGATTTGCTGGAGCATCCGCTTCTTCGGCTCGGGCAGGTCGGCCTCGACCCGGTGCAGGAACAGCATCGTCTCGTCGAGCAGCCGCTCGGGGCTCCTGGCGTCCTTGATGATGACGGTGTCCGCCAGGACGTCGAGCCGCGCGTGCTCGTCGGCGCTCAGCTCCTTACCGGTGTACACAATGATGGGCATCTCGAGCATCCGCGGCTGTCGCTTGATGCGCTCGATCAGGTCGAATCCCGTCATGTCGGGCAGCGTGAGGTCCAGCACCATGCAGTCGTACTCTTCGGCCGCGAGCGCGGCCATGGCCTCGCTGCCCGTCGCCACGGCGGTGGTCTGCACGTCGCCGTTGCCGATCAGCTCGAGGATGCCCTGCCTCTGGGTCGCGTCGTCCTCGACCACGAGCAGTCTCTTCACGCGTCGCTCGACGAAAGCGTTGATGTTCGCGAACGCCTCGGCCAGCGCCTCGCGGGTGACCGGTTTCTGCAGGCAGGCGAAGGCGCCGAGCTTGAGGCCGCGGTGCAGCTCCTCGCCCACCGAGATGACGTGTACCGGGATGTGGCGGGTCTCGGGCGAGTGCTTCAGGCGGTCGAGCACGGTCCAGCCCTTCGTGTCGGGCAGCTGGATGTCCAGCATGACGGCGTCCGGCTTGAATCGCTTCGCCAGGCCCAGCCCCGTGTCACCATCGGTCGCGATGACCCCCTTGAAGCCGCGTTCTCGCGCCATGTCGAGCAGGATGCGGGCGAAGTTGGTGTCGTCCTCGATGATGAGCAGCACACGGTCGCTCGGGTGGATGGTGTTGCGATCATCCGAGAGCTCGTGCGGCAGGATCTCGGCCGGCTCCAGTTCGGCGGCCACGGTGGCCGGCTCGGGAACCCGGTCGCTCGCCGGAATGCTCGGCAGCAGGGCCGGGCTGCCCGGCTCGTCCCCGCCCGCGCGCGGCGGCGAGAAGCAGCGCGGCAGGTATAGCGTGAAGGAGCTGCCCTGCCCGTGCGTGCTGGTCACTCGGATCTCGCCGCCCAGCAGCCGGGCAATCTCCCGGCTGATGGACAGCCCGAGCCCGGTGCCACCGAACCGGCGGCTGGTGGTCATGTCGGCTTGCTGGAAGGCCTCGAAGATAACCGCCAGCTTGTCGGCGGGAATGCCGATGCCCGTGTCTGAGACCGCGAAGCGGATGACCATGTCGGCCCGATTGAGGATGTCGTGGTCGGAACTCCAGCCATCGGTGGCGACGCTGACCGCCATGCCCACGCTGCCCCGCTCGGTGAACTTGAACGCATTCGACAGCAGGTTCTTGAGGACCTGCTGCAACCGTGCCGCGTCCGTGAACATCGAGCGCGGCAAGCCCGGGTCCAGATCC
>JBGPMX010000140.1:0-9238 GCA_041487215.1 Planctomycetia bacterium
CGGAGCCATTACCCCCGGCAGGATTCGAACCTGCGACCTGCGGTTTAGGAAACCCCGTCGCGGCTATCCAACCGCGGATGCTACTTGAGCTTGGGACGTGACGCGAGAGGTTGTGCCAGATTTGTGCCGATCGATCGGAATAGCAGCGGCCGGTGCGTGGTCGGCCGGCACCCTCCAGGGTAGGGACGGATCGGCGGGGGGGGCGGAAGCCGTGTTAGGCAAATGCACCGCTCTCGGCGCCTTCCAGCAACTCAAGGACTACCTTTGCTCCGTCGTCAGTTTTCAGAAGATCGATCGGGCGCATGCCGAGAAGAAGGGGATGCTTCTGCTCAAGAAAGTCCACTCGGTCCTCTGGGCGAATCATATCGTCCATCGCGTCCAGCACGGGGGAAAGCCGCTTCAGTGTTCCGGCCATCGCTTCATCCGGGTTCTTAGACGCCTCCCACCGAGCAACTGAACTCAACGATACGCCCAGGAGACGGGCGAATCGCTCTTGGGGCAACGGCCGGTCAGCAGTCGTGCCAAGACGGCGGCGCAGTTCTCCGATTTTGGGCGCACGGCTTTGCCTGCCCTGCTGCCGCGAAATCTTCGCTCTCATGTGCGTGCCTCCCTGATGTGTTGGACGATTCGATCCCACTCTTCATCCGCTATCTCTCGCAAAGCGGTTTCAAGACGAGTGGCAAAATAGGACGTCGGTTCTTTCTCTGCGTGAGAATGAAACCGCCCCGGCCCGCTGCGCAGCACGTCCGCCCGATAGACGCGTTTTCTCCCTGTGAGGCGAAACCAAACGTTGGGCAGGCCAGCCTTTGCCATCCAGGAACCGCAATCTATCCCAAGTATCGGACCCGCGCCGCGTACCACTCAAATGATATATCACGTGCCATAGCGTTTGCAAACCGAAAATGGCCAGACGTCTACTGTGCCCGATTTGTGCCGCCAGATCTCCAAATCTGAGCAGAATTGACGCTTTGTGTCGTCGTCATACGCCCACCGATGATGCGCACGAAAACGCCGGAAGTTCCAAGGTTGGCTTGAAACTTCCGGCGTTTCTCCGCATTACCCCCGGCAGGATTCGAACCTGCGACCTGCGGTTTAGGAAACCGCCGCTCTATCCACCTGAGCTACGAGGGTGCGCCGCGCTACCGCGTTCCTGAGACCGACCGACCAGTCTCCGAAAACGCCGACCACCAAGTCGCTGTTCGTGAATTCTACCAGATCGCCATGTCGTTGTCAGACGCTGCGCCCCTCACCCCGGTTCATCCGTTCCGTGCTTTCGGAGTCCGACCCTCTCGCCCGCTCATGGATCTGTGGGCGAGGGTTGGGGTGAGGGCCGCGGGGCCATATCGTATGGATGCTCAAGGGAGACAATCCCTTCCCCTGCGGAACGTTCTAGCCGCGGAGCGGCGGCACATGCTAGCCCCTAGCGCCAGCTAGGGGATACCAAGGCCGGGGCCGCCCAAGCCCCGTAGGGGCGATACATCTTGTTCCCCGCGCTGGCCGCCTGTGCCGCCCCTACGGGGATCTGCGCGGGAAACGCCGTCGCTTTCCCACAGCTTACGCCGTGGGCTAGCATGTTCCGCCGCTCCGCGGCTCAAAGGCCAGCAGAAGCGTCTGATGTCTCGCGACGTGTCTCGCGTGCCATGACAGGCGCCCCCTCCCACTCGAGGCAAGCGCCCCCTCACCCCGCCTATCGCCCCCTCACCCAGCCTGTCGCCCCCTCACCCTCCCCTCTCCCCCGCATGATCCATGGGCGCGGGGGCGAGGGGACCGTGACCGGGGGACGTGTGGAACGGGAAATGCCACGAACCGGTCAACCGGTCAACTGCTCAACCGGTCAACGGATCTTCCGGTCCCCCGCTCCATGCTGTGTGTCAGCCGCCTGCTCGCACCGCCAGGCCCCCCAGTCCGTGCAATCGGAAGGTTCGTTAATGTCCTCCGGCACCGTCGGCCGATACCAGAACGAGAGGGCGACGGCTCGCGCGGCGCGGCGCGCGTGCTACGCAACCCGAGCCCGGCCGAGAACTTGCACACGTCGGCCCCCCGATCCGGTTCGCCTGGCTCCCCCCTCGTTCGTTCGAGTCGGCTCAGTTCTGTCCGCGCACAGGGAAACGGAATGACGGGAAACGAGGTCCAACGTCGGCGATCCACCGCGCCCGCGCGAAGCGCCCGTTGCCGGCGGCTGCTAACCGCTGTGGCCGGTTGCTCGCTGTGCTGCGCTTCCGCCGCGCTCGCACAGAACGCAGACCGATTCGCGGCCGATCGCTCGCCGGTCGCCGCCGCGTCACCCCGCGCGGAACAGCTCGTGACTGGTATCGGCGACGCCGACGGCGAGGTCATCGTAGGTGCGGGCTGCTCGAAGCTGCTGCACGCACGCGGCAGCATCTATCGCACGCTCGTGGCGGACGAGCGCGTCACACGGCTCGTGCAGGTGAGCCCGGACGAGCTGTCGATCATCGGGGCAGGGGAGGGGAGCACCAGCGCCACCATCTGGATCGAGGGCGAGGAGCGGCCGCTCGCACTGATCGTGCGCGTCGTGCTGTCGCCCGAGCCGAGCCGTCCCGCGATCGCCCCGACCGACCCCTCGGATACCGACTCGCTCGAAGCTCGCCTGGAGCAGATCTATCCCGGCCACCGCATCGAGATCGTCCGCATCCACGACAAAGCCATCGTGATGGGGGATGCGCGCACGCAGCAAGAGGCGAACGAGATCATTTCGATCATCCGCTCGGCGCTGGATAGCACCTCTGCGGCATCGCCGGCCCCGACTGTGGCTGTACGCCCCGGCGTGACGGCCAACCGGGCGGCCGAGCTGCCGACATCGTCCGGCGCGGCAGCGGGCTACCAGGTCATTAACAAGCTCCGGGTGTCGAACATCCCGCAGTTGTTCCGGCTGCGCCTTTCGGACCCGGCGCCCGGGCGTGCGGTGACTTCGGGAGACAACGGAGCGGCCACGCTGCACGGAGCAGATAAAGTTGTCGCGGCGTCGGCGCGCGGCGGTGCCGAGCCGAGCGATCTGTGCCCGGCCTGTGCGGCGCAGCAAGCCGGAGCCGCCGTCCCGGAATCCCGCGCAGGCGGTTCGCCGTTCGCGGGCTCAGGGCAAGAGCTGCTGCTGGTCGTCACGCCAGTCAACGACGCCGCGTCCCGCACGCTCGTCGATTCCTTGCGCGACGAGAACGCCGGCACGGGCCCGTACGAACTGACGATCGAGAGCCGAAGCCGTGGGGCGGCGGCGAGCCCCGTCCTGCGCGGCACGATCGTTCCGCTGAGCGAGTCCCGGCTGCGTGACTACCTGGACGCGGAGCGGCACTACCTGCCAGGCCCCTCCGGCCACTCGGACCTTGCTTCTTCGAATCGTCTCGACACCGCAGCGGCCGACGACGTCTCCGTTGTGCCGGCGGGTTCGGACGCGGCGCGTGCGGACCCCCGGCCCCCGGCCAGCCCCCTGCACCTCTACGGCCACAGCACCGTGATGCAGCAGGCGGAGGCGACCAGTTCCGCGGGCGGATCGGCCGAGCCGACGGCGCAACGCAGTGAGCGGCCGCCGGTCGCAACGCCGGCGTATGCGCTGCCCGATGGTTCGCGGCCGTACGAATCGCGCGGGGCGATCGCCAAGCCGGCGGAGAAGCGGTTGGGTTACCGGCCGCCGTTTTAATGAGGTTGCGTTCGATCTCGAAGCGAGGAGACTCGCATGCGTCGAGCTGTGTGGTCGGTGATGGGTGTGGTGTTGGGGGCAAGCCTCGTCGGATGCCGCTCGTCGCGATCCCTGAGCGGGGACGCGTCGGCTGCTCCAGCGACCGTGGGCGAGGAGTCAGCGCTCGCTCGTGCACTGCGGCTCGAGCGATCCGCTGACCACGAGGCGGCGTGGAGCGCGTACCACGATGCCCTGCACGACGACCCGAGTTGTGCCATCGCCGAGCATCGCCTGGGCGTGCTGTGCGACCGCAAGGGACAGTTCGAGGAAGCCGAGGACCACTACCGGCGAGCCATGAACCT
The DNA here is from genome assembly GCA_041487215.1 of Planctomycetia bacterium. Taxonomy (GTDB): domain Bacteria; phylum Planctomycetota; class Planctomycetia; order JALXBF01; family JBGPMX01; genus JBGPMX01. Next base: position 3,994 of record JBGPMX010000140.1, read on the forward strand.
GATGGGGGACGACGCGGATAGCTACAACGATCTCGGGTATTCGTACTACCTGCGGGGCCGGCTGGGGGACGCCGAGGAAATGCTGCACAAGTGTCTCTCGCTGGACTCGGGCCACCAGCGCGGCCACGCCAACCTGGGTATCGTGCTGGCGCGGCAGGGGCGGCCGGACGAGAGCCTGGCCGAGTTCCGCAAGGCAGGCCAGAACGAAGAGCAGGCGGCGGTGAGTCTGCGGTTTGCGCACGGCCCGCTCGAGTCAGGCTCGGACGCCGGCTCGCGCCTGGCCGGTGGCACGAACCGGCTGACGATCGCGGGGGCGGCGATCGAGGACGCGCCGCCCCAGCCGCGCGCGGGGACCACCCTTTCCCGCTCGGCGGCGCCTGTCCAACTACTGAACGATCTGGAACACGTGCGCTGAGTCACCGGTCGCACGGCGGGACGGGCTAGGCTGTGTCCGGTAACCCGGATGGCGGGGCGCCCCGTGGATACTACTGGTCTGTCCATTCTTGTTTTGTCGGCTGTCCGCCTGAGCACAGCGCGATTCCTAACCCGGACCAAGATCCTTCGCTGCGCTCGAAGACTCGCTCCGCTCAGGATGACACCGTTTCAACGTGTCCATCGAAGAGCGACGGAGCACTAGGACCTAGCGCTCGTTGCCGGCCGCAGCCGGCGATCGTCGTGAAGTTGTCTCCCCGCTCCGCTCCTTCGGTTTCGCACGGGGGATCGATGCGAAGCGTTGCGATTCAAAACTGACCGTCCGGTCTCCATCCTGCCTCACGATCAGTGCCGCGGTTCCCTCGGTTGTTTCGACGAGCTTCAGTCCGCGCTCCGGCCCGAGTACGTTTACGGCGGTCGCCAGGCTGTCGGCGGTGATTCCTCGGGGCGCCACGACGGTCACCGTCGCGTGCTCCACCAGGCCGAGCCCCGTGTGCGGGTCGATCACGTGCGAGTAGCGCTTGCCGTTCAGTTCCACAAACTGTTCGAGATCACCGGACGTCGACACCGCCGCGTGCTCGAGGCTGAGTACACGGGGGCGGGCGCCTGGTTTCGAAGCATCCACCGTCGCGACGGCGACGGACCACCCGGGCTCACCGGGGGGAGGGCGGCTTACCACGATATCCCCCGAAGCGGCCACCAGCGCGCGGTCGATTCCGTGCCGCTCGAGCTCCTGGATCGCCTGGTCGGCCGCGTACCCCTTGGCGATGCCGCCCAGGTCGAGCTGCATGCCAGGCTTCAGGAGTTGCACCGAGCGGGTGGCGGCATCCAGCCGGACGTTCGAGGAGCCGACGAGTTCCAGCGCGCGGGCGAGCCGCGCCGGGTCGGGCATCTGGTGGTTGCGCCGCGCGCGGCGCCAGAGGCGCACGACGGGTGCGACGGTGACGTCGAAAGCGCCGGCGGATCGCCCGGCCAGGTTCTGGGCGTGCTCGAGCACCTCGAAGAGTTCAGGGCTGACCGGAACGGGTGGCCCGCCCGCCTGTCCGCAGAGCCGCATGAGCTCGCTGTCCGGCCGGTAGTCACTGAGGGCGGCATCGAGTTGCGCGACGCGATCGAAGGCCGCGTGCGCGGCCGCAGCGCCGTGTTCTGCGTCCGGCGCATAGAGCACGATGCGGAACTCGGTTCCCATGTGCACTTCGCTATATGCGAAGCGCGTGGGCGATGCGGGGTCGGGCGGCCCGAGCGAGGCCGCTCCGAGCGTCAGGGCGGCAATGAAAATGGTGGTTCTCATCAAACACCGGATGGGCTTACCCGAGTGGAGCAGATCCACTTCCGAAACGCGCCCACCTCTTGGGCGCGTAGGTACTGGGTCAGTTCGGCTGATACCCCCCCTTCCCCCCCTTGCTAAGGGGGGGACAGGGGGGGTCGTTCCTCAAACTGACCCAGTACCGGCGCGTAAGATTCCTTGACACAATGGACAAAGTCGCTATTGTCCCCCCTTCGCTCCTCAAGCTCCTGCATCGAGTCTCGCCCACGTCGTTGCCGATATCAATGCTAGAGCGCCGGCGGAGGAATGGGGTGCGTATGGGCCGAGGCTTGCTGATCCTTCTGACGTTCGCCGTTGTCCTGGGCCTTTTCGTCTGCTGGGGGCCGCTGGATCTCACGCTGCCGTGGCACACCGCGGCGTCCACGGCGGAGCGCACCGCGCCGCCCGCGGCCAAGCCGGGCGGACCGACCGGCGAACCCGTGCGGATCGCGATCGAGCCTGCCACAGATACCGGGGTGGCCGTGGCACCGGTTGCCGCCGCGGTCCCCGCCGTAACCTCGCCGCTGCTCGCCCTGCCGCTCAAGGCGACCGCTGGCTTCCCCCCCGCACCGAGCACGCCACTCTCGAACGAAGAGATGGGGGCGGAGATCAAGCAGGCGCGGCTGCTGCGCGAGCGCGGCCAGCTCGTGGACGCGCGCGACCTTCTGTCGGATACCTACCTGGCGCATCGGCTCAGCGGTGAGCAGCGGGTGACGCTCGCCGGCGAGCTCGAGCCGCTGGCGTGGGAGATCCTCGTGTCACGCCAGCTGCTCGACGGCGCCCAGCTCTACCAGGTCCAGCACGGCGATACGCTCTCGCGCGTGGCCCGTCCCTGCCACATGCCTCACGAGTTCGTCATGGCGATGAACAACATCCGCAGCGAGCGATCCATCCGGCCCAACCAAACCTTGAAGCTCGTGCAGGGACCGTTCGACGTGCTGATTGACCTGAGCGCGTTCGAGCTCACGGTGCTGCATCATGGGCGGTTCGTGCGGCGCTACCCGGTCGGCATCGGCAGGGACGAGAGGCCGACGCCGGTCGGTCTATTCTTCGTGAACACGAAGATCAAGAATCCCATCAAGTGGCCGGACCCGATCGACCGCCGCAAGATTGCCGGCGGAGCGCCGGACAACCCATTCGGGACTCGCTGGATCGATATCGGGGACAGCTACGGAATCCACGGCACGTGCGAGCCGGACTCGATCGGATGCAAGACCAGCCAGGGTTGCATCCGGATGCAGAACGCCGACGTGGAGCAGCTCTACGACATGCTCACGGAAGGGGGCGCAGGACAGGCGCGCTCGCGGGTGCTGATCCGATCCTAGATGGAAACATCCCTGCACCAATCGCTCAAGCAGCTCTACGCCTTGCCCGGTTGCCGCACGGAGGCAGCGGTGCACGGCTACCGAGCCGATGTGCTCGGCGACGGGCTCATCGTCGAAATCCAGGCGAGCCCGCTCGGCGCCATCGCGCGCAAGGTGAACGATCTCCTGCGGCACGGCCGCGTGCTGATCGTAAAACCGATCGCGGCGCGAAAAATCCTCTTGCGCCAGCAGAGCCGGGACGGCGTCGTCGTTTCGCGCCGGTTGAGCCCCAAGAAGGGGCGTGTGCTCGACGTGTTCGACGACCTGGTGCGTTTCACCCGCGTCTTTCCGCACCCGAACCTGCGGATTGATGTCGTGCTGGTGGACGAAGAAGAGGTGCGGGTGCCGCGTCGTCGCCGGCGGTTTCGTCGCCCGGACTATCGCGTCGTCGACCGCCGGCTCGTCTCCGTGGTCGCCAGCCACCGTCTTGCCACCGCCGCTGACCTGGCGCGGCTGATTCCCTTTGAGCTGCCGGCGTCGTTCACCACGGACCTGCTGGCCGCTCGGCTGGGACGTTCCGCCTGGTTCGCGCGGAAGGTGTGCTATACGCTGCGGCACTGTGGAGCGGCGCGGTTGACGGGCAAAACGGGCAACCGTTTGGTGTACGAACCCGTCGGGCCGGCGCAGGCGGCCGCGGCGCTGGCGGGGGAGTTTCTCACGTCGTGTTGCCGCGCTCAGGCGTGGTGGACGAGCGGCTTCCAGCGACGGTGCGTTCGGCAGGTGGCGGTCCGCGTCGCGCCCAGCACGCGCAGCTCGGTCTGCGCCGTCCACACTTCCTGGGCCTCGACGTTCGTCGCCCCCTGGGCGTATGCCACCAGCAGGCTGAGGTCGCCCAGCCGGTTGATCCTTCGAGGCAGCCCGCCGGACAGATCGAACATCAGCTCCAGTGCAGCGTCGCAGAAGAGCGTGGGGGCGCCGCCGGCGCGGCGGACGCAGTGGCTCACGTACGCCGCGGTTTCGCCACGGCTGAGCCCGCCGAGCACGCAACGCCGCAGTGCTCGGCCGTGGCTCCCGGTCAGCCGCGTGGCATGTGCCAGGAGCTGCGTTGGGCCGATCAGGATGGGCGTGATCGGCGCGGGGCGGAATGACGCAAGCGATCGGAGGGCGAGCACCAGGTTGCGAAACTCACGTTCCGAGAGGTGCGTGGCACCCTCGAGCAGCGCCACGCGGTGGGGTGCGCCGGGGTCGGCCACGGGAAAGAACGCGTCCAGGGCCTCGATCAACGCGTTCGCCTGCTCGAGCCCGCCCCGGCCGCCCGCGACCCGCGCGGGGAGCGGCAAAGCGAGAACTTTGCCGAGCAGCTCCTGGGATTTCAGCGTGCTGAAGTCGCCGCGCATGACCCGGACGGTGCTGTCGGCGAGGTGGTCGGCCAGGACTGTGGCGAGCATCGATTTGCCGCACCCGGCCGGGCCGGCTAAGAAGACGCAGCCCGCCTGTTCGGCGATCGCCGCACGCAGCTGGAAGAGAGCGGCCTGATGACCGGCTGCGGGAAAGAACGACGCCGCATCCACCCGCTCCCGGAAGGGCGGCGCGATCAGCTTCCAGTGCTTGAGATACATGGGCGATCCGATCATGCTGCGACGGAGAGGATTGTCCGTCCTACAGCCAGATACGCCTCGGTGAGAAATGCGGGTTAGCGATGCCGCAACTCTCCGCTGTCCCCCGAGGCGTGTTCGCCGTCGTTCGAGGTTGCCCCGAGCACGATGCGGTCCGGTTTCTGGGCGGCTCGGTTCGCGAGATTCGCGTGGGACGGCGCTACGCCGGCGATCATCGGTCGGGTCGTGATGTAAGGCAGATCGCAGAACGGCGCGTCCTGCGGGGTCTGACATGTTTGCGCCGCGATCAGGACGGTGTTCCAGCAGCGGGTGGCCAGCCCCGGCCAGGCCACCAGCGCGATCCCGGCGGCGGCCGCAACGAGCCCGATCACGAGCCTGCCGGTTGCCCGGCCTCGGCCGAGCGGAGTGGAATGGGAGCCGGACCGACGTTGGGAGGCAGTCGGGCCGTGCGCGGGAGACGAAGCGACAGGGGCGAACGGTTTGGCGCGGGCCATCTGGGAGCGGATCCGCGACGAGCGATGATCGACCGCACCGCGCGCCGGGGGCGGCACCGGCTCGGGCACGGGATCCGCCGCATACCGCGCGGC
>JBGPMX010000141.1:0-9219 GCA_041487215.1 Planctomycetia bacterium
CTACGGCCCGACCTTTTGAAGATTCTAGTTTGTCCCATGGGAAAGAGCGAGCTGACCCTCGACGGCGACCGGCTTATCTGCCAGCGTTGCGGCCCGGCGTTCGCGATCAAGGACGGCATCCCGATCATGCTGATCGAGGAGGCCGAGCTGCCGCCGGGCTGCAGCTCGATCGACCAACTGCCCTGCGTGCGCGCCGGCGACGCGCGATAGGGCCCGGCGTCTGTAGCAGGCAGCGGGAGGCTCCGCGGGCCAAGCCCGCGGCATCTGATGCGCCGGGCTGCAGAGTGCGACGGCACAAGCCTTGGCATTCGTCAGCGGTCACTCTCCTGGCGTTGTAGCACTAGCCGTCGCCGTCTTCCCGTTCCCGCTACGCCGCGTGCTCGCTGACCGGGACCAGCTGCACGGCGGTGCGCGGCCGATTCAGCACTTCGAGCTGCGGGCGGATGACACGGTCCTGCCGCCACGCGCCCCCCACCGTCAAAACCGCGGCCAGAACCAGGTGCATCGCGAAAGCGAGCTTCCCCACCGGCAACCGCAAGCCCCTCGCCTCGATCACCAGGCTCGAATGGAAGAAGCCGGTCTCCGGCAGCGGCTCGTAGCCGGTCATGTCCCACACGCTACGCAGCGACGGAATCGCACTCGTGTACTGCGCACCCCCGAGCGTCGCTGGCCGCTGGCCCGTCTCCGCGCCGCCCTGATCCGCCAACGCCATCAGGCAGACAGGCAGCAGATTCCCCATCACGATGGTAAAAACCACCAGCGTGCGCGTGTAGATGGGCCCGACAAAAACGGTGGAGAGCCACCGGCCCAGTGCGGCGTAGAACCAGACCATGACCGCGAGCAACCCCACGGTCCAGAGCAACGCATCGCGGAAGTGGACGAGGCTCTGACGCGCGGCGGCGTTCAGGGCCGATACCAGGCCGCCCCGCGTCGGCACCCAGAAGCAGAGCGCGAACAGCGCAGCGGCCAGGAGCAGCACGTACGCGAGCCCGGTCCCGGAACCGGGCAGCAGCAGCCGCAGCGGGATGCGCAGCCCGCTTGCCCAGCGGTGCTGCCTCTGCACGCGCCGGCTCAAGCGCGGCTCCTCGCACGCCGCCGCCACCGCGTACGCGGTCAGGATCAGCCCCGCCAGGATCGCGGCATCCAGGCCCTGATCGGCCAGCTCGTCCGGCTTGCCGGCCGCACGCAGGCTCTGGAGATGCGTGACCAGCGCCGTGCAGAAAGCGGCGATAAAGACGATTCCCAAAACGCGGAGGTTGGTCGAGCGGTTGGCCGACGCCGGTTTCAGCCGGTTCACGGAGAGGATGAGCAAGAGCGACAACACGATCGCCCAGCTCGCGAGCGGCACGAAACCCGCCCAAATCGTGCTCGTCCAGCCGTGATGGAACACCAGGTCATAGTAGAAGCCGAACAGATTCGATTTCGAGTAGCTCACGGGCATGGCGCCGCGCAGCCAGGCGGCTGCCAGGACGAGCCCGCCGGCGCAGGCCAGCGCCACCAGGTAGGTGACGACCGTGGCGCGCCGCGAATTCCGCCCGTGCGTGCTTGTGGTCAGGCCGACCGCGACCATGAGGCTCGCGAGCATGACCATTACCACGTAGGCGAAGACGATCTCACCCGGGCGGACCCCGGTGTAGAGCACGCTCACGCAGACCAGCGGGAACGTGGCCGCGAGGAAGAGAAACGCGTAGCCCATGCAGGCGAGGAACTTGCCCCAGACGATGTCCCGAGCCGTCAGCGCGGTGGTGACGAGCAGGTCGAAGCTCTGGTTCTCCCGCTCATCCGTGACCGCCGTCGCCGCGAAGGCCGGCAGGACGAACACCATCAGCGCCAGCTGGGCCGCCACACACCAGTTGAAAATCACCTGACCAACCGGCTGGCCGGCGCTGAGCGCCTCCTTGCTGACCTGCACGTGGGCGGCGATCAGCACGACGGCACTGTAGATTGCCAGGCTGACCCAGTAGATGATCACGAAGCGGCGCTGGCGGAATGTCGCGCGCAGCTCCTTGGTCCTGAGCGGGTTCAGCACGAGCCGCCGCCACAGCGCGCGGCTCCGAAATGCGGGGCTGGAGCTCATCCGAATGGCTGCATAGGCTGATGGTGACGGGGGGTCGGCTCGGCTACGATACCTATCTAACCAGATCGGCAGCGTTTTTCCAAACGAAGTTCAAGCATGAAGCCAGAGCAGCTCGGGCCGTATCGCATCGAAACCGAGATCGGTTCCGGTGGCATGGGGATCGTGTACCGCGCGCACCACGTCGAAACGAACGAGGCGGTGGCCGTGAAGGTCCTGGCCGCGGAGCTGGGACGAGAGCCCGGCTTCGTGGACCGGTTCGCGCGCGAGATCGCCACCATCAGCAAACTGAACCACCCGGGGATCGTGCGGTACATCGAATCGGGCCAGGACCATGGGTTCTCGTACTACGTCATGGAGTTTATCGAGGGGACGAGCCTCGATAAGGTGATCGCCGCGGAGCGGCGCATCGATTGGCCGCGCGCCGTGGAGTGGTCGATCCAGGTCTGCCGCGCCCTCAAGCACGCGCACGACCACGGCGTCATCCACCGCGATCTCAAGCCGGCCAACCTGATCTGCACGCCGGACGGCCGGATCAAGCTGACCGATTTCGGCATCGCCAAGGTGTTCGCCGGAACGCAGCTGACCGCGACCGGTGGCATCATCGGGACGGCCGAGTTCATGAGCCCCGAGCAGGGGGAGGGCAAGCCGATCACCCGGCGCAGCGACCTGTACAGCCTGGGGGTCGTGCTCTACGCCATGCTCACGGGCCGGCCGCCCTTCATCGGCCGCAGCATGCCCGAACTGCTCCGCCTGCACCGCTACGGCCGGTTCGATCGCCCCATGGATCTCGTGCCGGAGATTCCCTCCTGGCTCGACGCGCTGGTCGGTGAGCTCTTGGAGAAGGAGCCCGAGAAGCGCCCACCGGACGCCCACGTGGTCGCCCGGCGCCTGGAGTCGATCCAGAAGAAGGCCGCGATCCGGTCCGGAACGACGATCGCCGAGAACGCTGAGACCGAGCTGGCGGAGACGGCACCCGGCCGGCCGGCGCGCGGCATAGGGCCCGCCACTCTTATGCAGCGGCTGATGCGAGCCCAGCTCGCAGAAATCGACCGCCCCAATTGGTTCGAGCGGCTGTTCCAGAGGACCTGGGTGCTGGTGCTCGGGCTGCTCGTATCCGCCGCCGCGCTGACCTTCTTCTCGCTCTCCGGCGGCGAGAAGCGACGCTGGAAAGCGATCGCGCACCTGGCCGCGGCGGCCGATGAGCGCGACCTGGGGACCCTGCAAGTGATGCTCAAGGAATACCTGCGGCGCTACCCCGATGGTGCGCACGCCGACGAGGCGAGCGCCATGCTCCCGCGCGTCGAGCAGGACCGGGAGCGAAGGCTGTTCGCGCGCTCCGCGATCGTCAACGATTTTCGCCCGCCGCTCGACCCGCCCAGCGAGGTCGAGCGGCTGTATCGCAAATCGCTGCTCCAGTTCTGGACCGAGGGACCCGCCGCGGCGCAGGCCACGCTCGAGCAGATCGTCGGGCGCAAGGACGAGGCAGGCCGCGATCGATTCCTTGTCGACCTGGCCGAGGAGGACCTGCTCTCCCTGGATCTGGAACGCGCCGACCGCCTGCGCAGCGAAGGGGATGCGGCAGGCGCACGCGCCATCCTGCGGCACGTGCTCGACGCCTACGGAGCCTCCCGGCGGCACGCGTCCTGGGTTCAGCGCGCCCAGCAGGCGCTCGAACAGCTCGACCGGGATGCCCCCGGACTCCCCGAGAAGGAATAACCAGACAACCCGCCGGCTCCGGCGCTACAGCCCACCTCGCACCGCATCGCTCGTCGCATGACGTGTCATCCTGAGTGCAGCGAGGCACGAGCGCAGCGAAGGATCTCGGTTGCCGCGCCCGACGCCCCGTCCTTCGAAGAGTGGCGATGGGCTGGAGAACCCGCCGGCTCAAGCGCGACAGCCACCTCGCACCGCATCACGCGTCGAACGCCCGTCACGCGCCGAATTTTCCGAGACGCCCGGCGTGGGCGAGCGCCAGGGGGAGCAGGTCTTTGGCCAGGAAGTGGCCGAGCCCGCCGCGCGCGCACTCGGTCTCGCCGAAACCGGTCGCCGCGTCCGGGCGGCAGGTCTTGGCGGCGAGCAGCGTGGGCACCGGATGCCAGCTGTGGCTGCGCAGCAGGCTCGGGGTCGAATGGTCTCCGGTGACGACGAGCACGTCGGGCTGGAGCTCGAGGATGGCCGGCACCGCCGCGTCGAGCTCCTCGATCCGCGCCACCTTCGCGGCGAAATTGCCGTCCTCGCCGGTCGAGTCCGTGTACTTGAAGTGCACGAAGAAGAAGTCGCCGCTCTGCCATTCCCGCCGCAACGCCGCCACCTGATCGCCTAGCGTCTTGCCGGCGTCGGCGATGCGCATGCCGACCAGCTTGGCGAGCCCCCGGTACATCGGATACACCGCGATCGCCACGGCGTCGACGCCGTACACATCGCGCATGGTGGCGATGTCGGGCCGCTCGGCGAAGCCGCGCAGCATGACCATGTTCGCCGGCTTCTCGCCAGCCAGGATGCGCCGCGCCTGACGGAGGAACTCGGCGGCGCACGACGCCGTGCGTTCCGAGTCGGGATGGGTCGGCACCGGCTCGAGCGTCGGCACGCCGAGCTCCTGCGGGTCGGTGTCCTCGACCTGGTCCCCCAGCCCCTCGCCGCGGAAGACGACGACCAGCCGGTGCTCGCGGACCGGCTCGATGAACATCTCGACCCCGGGAATGTTCACCCCGGCGCGCAGCTTGTTGCAGAGCGCAATGCACTTCTCGGTCGCTATGCGGCCGGCGCGGCGGTCGGTCACCCGGCCCGCGTCATCCACCGTGCAAAAGTTGCCGCGGACGGCGACGTCCTTGGGACCGACGTCGAAGTCGATGCCTAGCGCCTCGAGCACGCCGCGGCCGATGTCGTATTGCAGCGGGTCGTAGCCGAACAGGCCGAGGTGACCGGGGCCGCTGCCCGGCGTGATGCCGGGCGCCACAGGGGTGCTCAGGCCGCACACGCCGCGCCGTGCCAGGCCGTCGAGATTGGGCGTACGCGCCGATTCCAGCTCCGTCCTGCCGCCCGGCTCGATCGGCAGGCCGCCCAGGCCATCGGCAACGAGCAGCACGATCCGGCTGTCGCCGGACTGGTGCAGCTGACGCATCAGCTTGTGCATGTTAACGGGAGGGCGCCCTCAGGAACGGACGACGCCGGGCGCCGCGGCGCGTCCGGGCGCCGCCCCCAAGCCGCCGGCGGCGACCAGGTGCTCGGCGATCTGCACCGCGTTGGTGGCCGCGCCCTTGCGCAGATTGTCGCTCACGCACCAGAACGCGATCGCGGAGGGATGCGAGGGATCGACACGCACGCGGCCGATGAACGTCTCGTCCCGGCCCGAGCAGTCTACGGCCATCGGGTAGCGCTTGTTCTTGAGGTCGTCGATCACGACCAGGCCCGGGAAGGAGGCGAACAGCTCGCGCGCCGCCTCGGCGCTCAGCTTCTTCTCCGTCTCGACCACCACCGACTCGCTGTGGCAGTTGATGACCGGGATGCGCACGCACGTGGCGCAAACCTGAATGGAATCGTCTTCCAGGATCTTGCGCGTCTCGAGCATCATCTTCGTTTCTTCGGACGTGAAGCCGTCGTCGCGCGCGCCGCCGATGTGCGGAATGCAGTTGAACGCCAAGCGGTGCGCAAACTCCTGGACCACGGACTCCCGGCCGGCGAGCACGGCGCGGGTCTGGTCCTCAAGCTCGCGGCTGGCACGCAGCCCGGCGCCGCTGGCCGCCTGGTACGAGCTGACCACCACGCGACGCACCCGCGCGTGGTCGTGCAGCGGCTTGAGCGCCATGACCATCTGCGTGGTCGAGCAATTCGGGCTGGCGATTAGCCCCTTGTGCCGCGCGATGGCGTGCCGGTTGATCTCGGGGACGACCAGCGGGACGTCGGGGTCCATGCGGAAGTAGCCGGACTCGTCGACGACCACCGCCCCCGCCCGCACCGCGTGGGGAAGATAATCCCGCGCGATCTCGTCCGGTGTGCTGGCGATGACCAGGGCGCAGCCGGCGAACGACTCCGGCGTGAGCTCCTCGACGACCTGATCGCGGCCGCGAAAGCGGATCGTGCTCCCCGCGCTCCGCTGGGACGCGAGGAACCGCACGCGCGGCGCCGGGAATTCCCGCTGCTCCAGCAGGTCCACGATGATCCGGCCGACGTTCCCCGTCGCACCCACGACCGCCAGAGAGAACTCCACGGCGAAAAGTCTCCGCACGAATTTCGCTTGAGATGCAGCCCCGCCAGTTTAGGGCGGCTTCGCTCGCCTGCCAAGGCCTTTTGCGGCGCTCTCAGCCCCTCGCACGACGGTCGCGCGCGCGGCTGTACAATGCGCGGCCAGCTGCTAGAATGCCGCCGCTCGAACCGCCACGGAATCCGCATCGTTCGATCGCCACCCGCGAGCGAGGAAACGCTATGCCCGTTGCCTGGATCCCGCGTGACCAGAAGTTCTTCGACATGTTCGACGAAGTGGGCGAACTCATCGCCCGCGGCGGCACCGTGCTGGCCGATCTCGTCGAGAAGTTCGACCACCTGGAACGCCGAGCGGTGGACCTCAAGGAGCTGGAGCACGAGTGCGATCTCACCGTGGAACGCATCCTGGTCGCGCTCGGCCGCACCTTTCTCACCCCACTCGACCGGGAAGACATCCACGCGCTGGCCACGAGCCTTGATACCGTGCTCGATAACATCGAGGAGACTGCGTACCGGCTCGTATCGTTCCGGATCGAGCGGCCGACGCCGGAGGCGATCCGGCTCGGCCTGATCGTGCAGAAATCGTGCGAACACGTGCAGCGCGCGGTGCAGCTCTGCCGCCGCCAGATCAGTTCCGAGGAGATGAGCCGGGTGCTGCGCGAGATCAGTCGTCTCGAGAACGAAGCGGACGACATCTCCCGGAACACCGAAGCCGACCTGTTCGAGAATCCGCCGGAGATCATGACCTTCATCAAGTGGAAGGAGCTCTACGGGTGGTTCGAGAACTCGGTCGACGCCTGCCGTGGCGTAGCCCACGTCATCAACGAGATCGTCGTGAAAGGGAGCTGAGTCCCCGCGATCTCTTCCCGCACCGAACAGGAGTCCGACGCGGTCAGGACCACACATGGCGGCCTTCTTCCACGACCTGCTGGATGGCTTTGGCACGGTGCCGTTCACGCGACTGTCGGCGGTCGTGTGGCTGCTTATTTCGCTGGCGCTGGTTTTTGATTTCCTCAACGGATTTCACGACGCCGCCAATTCGATCGCGACCGTGGTGTCCACGCGGGTGCTCACGCCCCGCGCGGCCGTGATCTGGGCCGCCTTCTTCAACTTCGTCGCCTTCCTGATCTTCCACCTCCGCGTGGCGGCGACGATGGGCAAGGACATCATCGACCCCGCCATCGTGAACAACCGGGTCATCGCGGCCACGCTTATCGCGGCATCGGTCTGGGACATCCTCACGTGGTACTGGGGGCTGCCCACGAGCTCGTCGCACGCCCTGATCGGCGGCATGGTGGGCTCGGCCCTGGTCAACACGGGCTGGGCTGCCCTGCGCTGGGACGGCATCACCAAGACCGTCGTCTTCATCGTGCTGGCGCCGCTGATGGGTGCCATCCTCGGCCTGGCGACCGGCAGCGTGGTCTACTGGATCTGCCGCAACCAGACCCCGCGACGCGTGGACAAGGTGTTCCGCCGCGGCCAGCTCATCTCGGCAGCCCTCTACAGCCTGGGCCACGGCGGCAACGACGCGCAAAAGACCATGGGGATCATCTTCCTGATCCTGATTTCGGCCAGCCACGCGGGCAGCGTGTTCCCGACGCCGCACCAGGTGCCGACCGAAGTCGTGCTCGCCTGCCACACCGCGATGGGCCTGGGCACGCTCTTCGGAGGCTGGCGCATCGTGAAGACCATGGGACAGCGCATCATCCGGCTCCGCCCGGTGGACGGGTTCTGCGCTGAAACCGCGGCGGCGACCACCCTGGTGCTGACCGTCTTCGCCGGCATCCCCGTCAGCACTACGCACACCATCACCGGGGCGATCGTCGGGGTCGGATCGCTCAAGCGTCTGAGCGCCGTGCGGTGGGGGGTTGCCGGCCGCGTGGTCTGGGCCTGGATCATCACCATCCCCGCCACGGTCGCCCTGGCCGCGCTCAGCTGGTGGCTGCTCAGCCACGCGCTCTGAGACCCGCGCGGGGTCGTTCGCGGACGGCGCCCGGCCGCCCGATCGAACTGGTCCTGCCGCGCGGCACGCCGCCGCCTATAATGGACCCGGCGCAGCGCCGCAGGCCCGCACGGTTTCTTTACCGCTCTCCACACGAAGGCCGCCATGATCGCGTCCGCCAAAACGCCGCGCACGATGTTCGATAAGATCTGGGATGCGCACCGGGTGCACGACGAACCGGGCCAGCAGACGATCCTCTACATCGACCTGCACCTGGTGCACGAGGTGACCAGCCCGCAGGCGTTCGAGGCGCTGCGCCTTGCCGGGCGGCGCGTGCGCCGCCCGGAGCGTACCGTCGCGACCCCGGACCACAACGTACCCACCACGGACCGCACCTTGCCGATCGCGGACGCGATATCGCGGCAGCAGATCGATACGCTGCGCGAGAACTGCCGCGAATTCGGCATCCGGCTCTACGATCTGAACGACCCCCACCAGGGAATCGTGCACATCATCGGCCCCGAGCTCGGGCTCACGCAGCCGGGCATGACCATCGTCTGCGGTGACAGCCACACGGCAACGCACGGCGCGTTCGGCGCGCTGGCGTTCGGCATCGGGACCAGCGAGGTGGAGCACGTGCTCGCCACGCAGACGCTGCTCCAGTCCAAGCCCAAGACGTTCGAGCTCCGGGTGGACGGCCAGCTTGCGCCCGGGGTCACGGCGAAGGACCTCATTCTCTACCTCATCGGCCGGCTCGGCACCGACGGCGGGACCGGATGCTGCATCGAATACAGCGGCAGCGTCATCCGTGGCCTTAGCGTCGAGCAGCGCATGACGGTGTGCAACATGTCCATCGAGGCGGGCGCCCGAGCGGGCATGATCGCGCCGGACGAGAAGACCTACGAGTACCTGCGCGGCCGGGACTCCGCGCCGCGGGACTTCGACGCGGCGGTCGAGCGCTGGCGGCGGCTGCCGAGCGACGCGGGGGCGGTGTACGACC
>JBGPMX010000142.1:0-9147 GCA_041487215.1 Planctomycetia bacterium
CGCCGCGATCGCCGGCGACAGGGGAAGCGGAGTCCGTCGTGCCGATCGGCGTGCCGGCGGATGCGGGCAGTATCGTACACGAGGCGGACGAGGTCCGCGTCCACACCGCCTATCGCTCGCTCCGCAGGCGGCTCGGCCGGCTGGGGGTTTCTCTGGTGGCGGCCGCCGAAGCGCGCGCCCCCGCCGCAGTGCTCGGCGAGCTCGAAATGGTGCGCGCGGGGAGGCGAAGACGATGAGCGAACCGCAAACACGCGCCAATCGCTGGGCCCGACTCGGGATCGCGCTGCCGGTAAGTCGAGCGGTACGCGGCTATGGCATGCTGGCCGGCGCCGCGAGCTCGCTCCTCACCCTGTGGCTGCTTGGGCTGGGTTGGTCTTGGGCGGCGCTGCTCCCCAGCGCGCTCGTCGCGCTCGCCCTGCTCGGCACCTTGTCCTTCACGGCCGGCCCGGTCATCCTGGCGTTGATCCTGGTGGCCCTCGCCGCCGACGAACGCTATGCGCCTGCCATGCTGCGCAGCGTCAGCGCCGCAGCGCCCGGATCAGCGTGGTGGGTGGGTCCGGTCTGCGTCACCCTGCTCATCGCTTGCTACCGGCTGCAGGCGTTCACCGTCGGCGTGTTCCCGCGAGCGACCGTGCGTGTGCCGCTGCGCGGTCGGCGGCTGTGGCACCCCCCGCGCGCCACCCCCGCGCACCGCCGTGATCCCGGCAGCTTTTCGGCCGAGGAGACATGGGGCGTGCTGTTCTGGACCGCGTTCGGCATGGCGGCCTCTGGCGCGCTGCTTTGGATCCTGCCCCCGGAGCCCGGCTTCCACCGGCTCTTTGGTCTGCCGCCGGGCACCGAGCAGGCGGTGAAGCTCATCTGGATCGCGCTGCTCCTTTTGGTCGGCGGCGGGGCGGCGAAGCTCGTCTTCGTGTGGCGGCGTCTCACGCCGCGCGAGGCCGGAACCTTTCTGCGCGGCGTCGTGTGGCTCGAGTCACGCAAGGAGCAGGAGTCGATCGCACGCTATGTCACCAGGCGCGAGGGGGCGTCGCTGCGTCGGCGCAAAGGCTGATCCTTGGGGCTCACCCGCCTCGAGCCCCGCTTTCGAGTTCACGACTTCCAGGTTTGCGGTCCCCTCGCCCCCGCGCTCATCGATCACGCGGGGGGGAGGGAGAAGCTGATACCCCCCTTGTCCCCCCCTTGGTAAGGGGGGAAAGGGGGGTATCAGCTGCCCGGGCAGTGAGACGGTGCTTTGCGGTAGGGGGCGCTTGGCTGCGTGAGAGGGCCCTCACCCCGTCCCTCTCCCACGGATCCATGAGCGGGAGAGGGGGCCGGACTCCGAAAGCGCGGAACGGATTCAACGGTGCACTACCTAAGGCCGCGGCCGGGGAGGAAATGCCATGCGATTCTGGGGACGCGAAATTCTCGGCTGGGGCCTGCTCCTGCTGGGTCTCGCCCTGATGCTGTCCTGCCTGCTCTACATCCATGCGCGGCAGGTCATCGAGGCGTCGATCGTGGCCGCGGTTGGCATCTTCATTTTCCGCGCCGGCGTGCACTTTCTGAAGGTGGCGGTCGCCGCACGCATCTACCTGGCCAGCCGGCAAGAGCCGGCCGGTGAGCGGCGCGCCGCGCGAGCGCGCGTCGCGGAGCAACGACCGCAGGACACCACGGGGGCGCGACCGGCTCCGGCCCGCCCGGCTTCCGAGAACCGCGCGTAGCGTCTGCGCGGGGTGAGGAGAAGCGTGTACTCGGGGGCGTTCGGGTCCTGTCCGACCCATTCACATCGGCCGGACGGGGCAGGCGGGCCGCGCAGCGAGCAGCGGCGCGATCTCGTGATACCCGAGGTCGATCGCCATGGCCTCGAGCCGCGCGATCGGCTCGTACGCTTCGAGCGGCAGCACGGCAACGTGATCGATCAGCAAGTCCGCTTTCACGTCACGGAGTGCCGGTTCTTCGAGTGCCTCGATCAGCGCGGCGCGGATGCGGTCCAACCTGTGGTCCGGCATGCGGGCGCTGGTGACGTAGGGCGGCGCGGGCACCGGGTCGGTCTGGCAGAGGACGCGTGTGCCGGCAATCGCCCGCGGGCGGTGCCGCCCGAGCAGCGCCCAGGTCACGCAGTCGATGGCCGCGACGTCCGCCTCGCCCCCCAGGATCATCGCCAGGCTCTTGTCGTGCGCCCCGCTCATCTCGACGCGCGCAAAGAACCGCCCGTCGCGGTGCAGCGGCGCCACCAGGGCCCGCAGCACATTCGTGCCCGAGTGCGAGGTCGGGGTGTTCAGAACGCAGCGGGCGCCCCGCAGGTCTTCCATGACGCGGTACGGCGCATCCTCGCACACCACCACCAGGCTGCAATAGGTGCTCGGCCCGCAGCCGGCCGCCATGTACGCCGGGGTCGCGACCAGCCGCAGCCGCTCCGGGTACGCGATCAGCACGTCGTAGCCGCACGCCTGCCCGAACAAGAGCTCCGACGACGTCCACTGCCGTTCGTAGGGGATGTGGCGATTGAGCACGCCGGGCACGTCGCGCAGGCCGTGCCGGCGCAGCTGCCGGGCCACCGAGCGCCAGAGGGCGTCGGTCGCGGCAGTGATTTCCGGGAGGTCGTACCAGGGAAGCGTGGCCAGGTTCATCACGGTTCCGGCGAAAAACGCGGCAGCAGGAACGCCCCGATGCAGTAGAAGTGTAGCCTAGCGCTCGCCGACCGTACACAGAACGTCCATGCAGCAGGCGACCCGGTGACCACGCCAGGCAGACCCAAAGAACATTGAATCGCAGGCTGCGCACGATATAGTGCAGTACATGATCGCGGCTCGCAGACAGCCCCTGTCTTCGCATCTTCCCGATCGGGTCGCGATCCGCCCCGCACCTCACCATTCCCATTCCGGCTTCGGGTGACTACGCCGCTAAGCTCGCGGCGTGACCGTTCCCTGCCCGCTTCGTCCGGTGATCGCGTTGCGCGATCCCGGCGTCGCCGGATCCGCCTGTAGCATTGGACACTGCCTATGATCTTGCCCGCGCTGGTACCGTGCGACAAGCACGGCGCATCGCCGTATTGCTACGTTCAGAGGGACGGCAGCCACGTCGACGCCGCACAGTGCACTTGCAGCGGCGGCCAGTATTCGCCGGGCTGCCCGGTCGATCTTCACCGCGAAGACGGCGCTGCTTGGAAACCACCCAGTCCTCACAAAGACGACGCGGGCAGCGATCCCTCGTCGCGTTAGAGCGCGTAGCTTGCACGTCGCCCCCGTCTCCCCTCTCGGGGTCTGGTCCCGCTCGCCCGTGGCTCATTCGCATCCCTTCGCTCACGAGGGCTGGCGGATACCCAGCCTTCGAGTCGGCCGTGATCAGGTGCGCGATCTCGTTGTGTCACACCCAGATCCTTCGCTGCGCTCGTGCCTCGCTCCGCTCAGGATGACAGAGCAAACGCGCCCGGTAGTGGCGTGCCGGGCAGATCCCAAAAAATCGTTGATTCGCCTCGCCCTCCACTGATATATATACAAATGTACATTAACAAGAGGGGGCCCTCATGGGCGTCTCGCGTCGCGACCTGCTGGAAACGCTCGCGCAACGGATTCGGGAGATCGAGGCGGTGCGTCGCCCGCGCGGCCGGGTACCGCTCTCGCTGGGGGTTCCCGTGCTCGAAGCGTTGCTTCCCGAGAAGCGGTTGCCGGCCGGTTCGCTCGTCGAGTTCTTGTCGGCGGCGGATGGCGCCGGGGCGTGGACACTGGCGCTCGTGATGGCACGGCGGGTTTGCGGCGATCGCAAGGCGTTGGTCGTTTGCGACGGGCAGGGTTGCTTCTATCCACCGGCCGCGTCCCGGCTGGGCGTGGACCTGGATCGAACGATCGTGCTCCGCCCCGCCGCGGCGCGGGACGCCTATGCCGCGGTGGATCAGTCGCTGCGTTGTGCGGCGGTAGGGGCGGTCGTCGGCTGGCACGAGCACCTGCGGATGCTCGATTTCCGGCGGCTCCAGCGGGCCGCGGAATCGGGGGGAGGGGTCGGTTTCCTGCTCCGGCCGTCGGCGGCGCTGCGCGTTTCGTCCTGCGCCACGATCCGCTTCCTGGTCGCCCCGATCCAATCCCCGCGGGCGTTACGCCGCATCCGCGTCGATGTGGTGCGGTGCCGGGGGGGGAAGGGGGGCCAATCGCTTGTCCTGGAGATCGATGATGAAACGGGTGATGTGCATCTATCTGCCGCGGTGGCCGATCCAGCGGCTCTGCCACGATCGGCCCGAGCTTCGGGATAAGCCGGTGGTGATCACGGAGCCGCACGCCACGCGCGGGTCCCGCATCGTTGCCTGCTCAGACGCGGCGCATCGCTCGGGCATCCGGCCGGGCATGCCCCTGGCCGAAGCGCGCGCCGTCCAGCGCGCGCTCGACGCCCAGGACCGTGACCCGGCCCACGACACACGGGCCCTGGAACGGCTGGCGCGCTGGGCGACCCGGTTCAGTCCGATCGTCGGGCTCGAAGAAGGGGACGATCCCCAGAGCATCCTGCTGGACATCTCCGGCTGTGCGGCGTTCTTCCACGGCGAGGAAAAACTCCTGGACCGAGCAGCGCGGGAGCTCCGCGAGGCGCACTGGCACGCCCGCATCGCGATCGCCGACACGGTAGGAGCCGCCTGGGGCCTGGCGCACTACGCACCCGCCACCGGGTTCGCGCCGCCAGGCAAAACCAGAGAGGCCTTGCGCTCGCTGCCGCTCGCCGCACTGCGTCTCGCGCCGGCAGCCTTGGAAACGCTCGCCCAGCTCGGGATCGAGCGGGTCGGCCAGCTCATCGAGCTGCCGCGGCCGAGCTTGCCCGCCCGGTTCGGGTCCCTGGTCGTGAAGCGGCTCGATCAGGCCCTGGGCCGCATCCCCGAGCTGATCGTCGCGGAGCGATCGCTCCCCGACATCGACGCGGTGTGCCCGTTCGAGTACCCCACCGACCGGCTCGAAGTGCTGGACCACGCGCTGGACCGGCTGACGGAACAGATCCACGACACGCTGCGCCAGCGCGGCTGGGGAGCCCGGCGGGTCGAGTGCTGGCTGTACCACGCCTCGGCCGACCCGGTGCACACGGAGATCGAGCTGTTTCGTCCCAGCCGATCCGCGCGCCACCTGGGAATGCTGCTGCGTGCCCAGCTCGAGCAGCTCGCGATCACCGAGCCGGTCTCGGCAATCTGCCTGCGCGTGACGCGGGGCGAGCCGCTCGTCGCCGATCAGGCCGATCTCCTGGACACCGAGCGCGTGCAGGATGCCGAGCAGCTCTCCTCGCTCGTGGACCGCCTGAGCAATCGGCTGGGGCGCGACGCGGTCACCCGTGCCCGCCTGGTGGCCGACGCCCAGCCGGAGTTCGCCTGGCAGTACGAGCCGGTGGTGCGGGGAGTCGAGAGACGAGAGACGAGAGACGAGAGACGGGGAAGAAGACGCGTGGGGCGTGCGGGCGTAGAGCATGGGGGCGAGGGCAATACAGGGGTGGGGTGCGAACGGGTGCGGACCGGAACGCAGCGGGCTTCGAACCTCGCGCGTGCGGGGTCAACGCTGCCACGCTCCACGCTCGAGCGCCCCGCGCTTCCGCGCCGTCCCCTGCGGCTCTGGCCGGTGCCGGTCCCGATCCAGGCGGTGGCGGTGATGCCCGAAGGGCCGCCGATCCGGTTCCGCTGGGGCGGAGCCGAGCACCGCGTCACCCGCTCGTGGGGCCCCGAGCGGATCGAGACGGGTTGGTGGCGTGGCCGCGACGTGCACCGGGACTATTACGTGGTGGAGACGAGCAGCGGGGCCCGCTTCTGGATCTTCCGGCGTCACGACGACAGCCGCTGGTTCCTGCACGGCTGCTTCGATTGATGGTTCGTCTCCCGCTCGGACCCTCGCCACGGAGCGCGAGGGGTGGTGACAACGGAAGGATAATCGTGATCCTGCCTGGAATAGCTGAAGCCCCCGGCCGGATGCCGGGGCGTCCCGCATGCCGGAACTCCCCCCCAAAGAGCGGCAGCGCCCGCGTAGCCTCTTGTGCGGCCATGCCCCGGCCGCTCCGGAATCGGCCGCGCCCCGCGCCGCCGCGCCGGGCGATGCCCGCCGCTACGCGGAGCTGCGCTCGAAGACGAACTTCTCGTTCCTGGTCGGGGCTTCCCATCCGGATGAGCTGGTGGCGCGCGCAGCCGGGCTGGGCTACGCGGCGCTCGCCATCACGGATCTGAACAGCCTGGCGGGGGTGGTGCGCGCGCACGTCGCGGCCAAGACGGCCGGCCTGAAGCTCGTGATCGGCGCGGAGATCACCCCGGCAGACGCGCCGCCGATCCTGCTCTATGCGCCGGACGCCGCAGCGTACGGGCGTCTCGCCCGGCTCATCACGCTCGGCCGCCGCGCGGCGGACAAGGGGGATTGTTACCTCGAGCTGCGCGACGTGGCCATGCACGCCGAGGGGCTGCTGGCGGCCGTGGCTTTCCCCCCCCGTTCGCGGGCGCCCGCGCCCGCCCATCCGCCGCCGCTGCGCGAAGCGGTCGCTGCGCGCGCCCCTCTCCCAGGCTACCCTCTCTGGGACAGGCCGCGGCGCGCGCCCGAAAGCGACGATGATTTCTGTTCGCTTGCAACCTACGGCGAGATCTTCCGAGACCGCTGCCACCTGGCGGCCGCACGGCATCTGGGCCCGGACGACGACCGGGAGCTCGAGCGGCTGGCCCGGCTGGCGCGCCGCGCCCGCGTGCCGATGGTTGCGAGCAACGACGTGCACTTCCACGTGCCCGACCGCCGCCCGCTCTGCGACGTGCTGGCGGCGATCCGGCACGGCCGTACGGTGGCCGAACTCGGCGCGCTGCGGTTCCCCAATGGAGAACGCTACCTGAAGACTCCCGCCCAGATGCACGCGCTCTTCGCGGCGTGCCCCCGAGCGATCGCGCAGGGGGTCGAACTGGCCGGCCGATGTACCTTCTCGCTCGACGCGCTGCGCTACGAGTACCCCGAAGAGCTCTGCCCGCCCGGCACGACGCCGGCACGGCACCTGGCCGAGCTCACATGGGCCGGCGCGCACGGGCGCTACCCCGGCGGGGTGCCGCAGAAAGTGGCCGCGCTCGTCGAGCGCGAGCTGCGGCTCATCGAGGAGTTGCATTACGAGGCCTACTTCCTCACAGTCTGGGACCTGGTCCGGTTTGCGCGGGCACGCGGCATTCTCTGCCAGGGACGCGGATCGGCGGCCAACTCGGCCGTCTGTTACTGCCTCGGCATCACCTCGGTCGATCCCGATCGCAGCGACGTGCTCTTCGAGCGGTTCATAAGCCGCGAGCGGAACGAGGCGCCGGACATTGACGTCGACTTCGAGCACGAACGCCGCGAGGAGGTGCTGCAGCACGTCTACGCGAAGTACGGCCGCGACCGCGCGGGGCTCGTCGCGGAGGTGATCAGCTACCGCGCACGCTCGGCGGTGCGCGACGCCGGCAAGGCACTGGGCCTGTCGCTGGACCGCGTCGATCGGCTGGCCAAGACGCTCGAGCAGTACGGCGATGAACCAAACCTGGCGGCCCGAGCGCGTGAGGCGGGGCTCGATCCGAACGCGCCCGGCGTCACCCGCCTCATCCGGATCGCCGATGAGCTGATCGGCTTCCCGCGGCACCTCTCGCAGCACGTCGGCGGGTTCGTCATCACGCGCGGCCGGCTCTCCGAGCTGGTGCCGATCGAGAATGCCGCCATGCCCGACCGCACCGTGATCCAGTGGGACAAGGACGACCTGGACGCGCTGGGGATCCTCAAGGTGGACTGCCTGGCGCTGGGCATGCTCACGGCGGTCCGCAAATGCTTCGACCTGGTCGCCCGGCACCACGGCCGGCCGCTCACGCTCGCCACCGTGCCGGCCGAGGATCCGGCGGTGTACGACATGATCTGCCGGGCGGACACCGTGGGAGTGTTCCAGATCGAGAGCCGCGCGCAAATGAGCATGCTGCCGCGGCTGCTGCCGCGGTGCTTTTACGACCTGGTGATCGAGGTGGCGATCGTGCGTCCCGGCCCGATCCAGGGGGGCATGGTGCACCCTTACCTGCGGCGCCGCCGCGGCGAAGAGCCGGTGACGTACCCCAACGCGATCGTCGAGCGCGTGCTGCACAAGACTCTGGGCGTGCCGCTTTTCCAGGAGCAGGTGATGCGGCTGGCGGTGGAGGCGGCCGGGTTCACAGCCGGCGAGGCCGACGAGCTCCGCCGCGCCATGGGGGCCTGGCGCCGGCCGGGACTCATCGAGCAGTTCCGCACCAAGCTGCGCGCCGGGCTGGTGGCGCGCGGGCTGGACGCGGATTTCGCCGAGCAACTCTACGAGCAGATCCGCGGCTTCGGCGAGTACGGGTTCCCCGAAGCGCACGCCGCCAGCTTCGCGCTGGTGGCCTACGTCTCCGCCTGGCTGAAGCGCCACTATCCTGCCTCGTTCACCGTCGCCCTCCTGAACAGCCAGCCCATGGGCTTCTACGCCCCCGCGCAGCTCGTGCGCGATGCGCAATCCCATGGCGTCGTCGTCCGCCCCATCGACATCAACCACAGCCACTGGGACGCCACGCTCGAGAAAAACGCCGAGGCTCCGGCTCTCGACTCTGGACTCTCGACTCTCGACTCTTTTCGGGAGCCCGCGCTGCGGCTCGGCCTGCGCCTGATCCAAGGACTCCCCCAGGCCGCCGCCGTCGCGATCGAGCAGGCACGGAATGATCGCCCGTTCCGCTCCGTGCCGGATGTGGCGCGGCGCACCGGCCTGAGCCGGCCGGTGCTCGCACGCCTGGCCGCGGCCGACGCCTTCGGCACGCTCGGGCTCTCGCGCCGCGCCGCACTCTGGCAGGTGCTCTCCGTCGAACCCGAGCTCCCTCTGTTCGCCGGCATCGACGAGGACGAGCCGGCGCCCCGCCTCGCCGCCATGCCGATCGGCACCCAGGTCGTGGCCGACTACGCCAGCATCGGCCTGTCGCTAAGGGCACACCCGATCGGCCTGGTACGTCCGGAACTCGAGCGGTTGGGCACACTCCCCGCATCCGAGGTCATGCGCACCCCGGACGGGGCGATCGTCCGAGTCGCGGGGCTGGTCCTGGTGCGGCAGCACCCGGCAACCGCTAAGGGAACTATCTTCATCACGCTCGAAGACGAGACCGGCGTCGTGAACCTGGTGGTGTGGCCAGCCGTCTGGCAACGCTACCGCCCGGTCGCACGCAACGCCGTGGCCCTGTTC
>JBGPMX010000143.1:0-9139 GCA_041487215.1 Planctomycetia bacterium
ATGAAGTCGTACACCACGCCGTAGCTGAGCGCGAGGCCGCCACAGGGATTGCAGTGGTGGAAGAAGCCGGTGGTCAGAAAGGCCTGCCCGCCGAGCTCGGCCTGCTCGAGCCGGCCGCCGAACTGGAAGCCGAGCCAGCCGTCGTGCGTGACCGGCGCGGCCCAGTTGAGCCCCATGCTGCCGCCCACGCGGTCGAACCCGCCGACCTGCTTGAAGGTGTCGAACAGGAACGTGAACTCGGCGTTGTCCAGCAGGCCGTCGTAGACCTCGTCGCAACACCCGCCGCTCGCCGCGCCGCCGCACGAGCCGCAGCCGCCCTGGAGGGCCGAGGCCATGCTCATGCCGGGCTGCGGCGCGCCGCCCATCATCGGGCCCATGCCGTTGCGCTGCGCGGGCATGCCCCCCGGCTGCATGGCCGGGGGCATCATCATCGTGGACGCGGCCACCGGCGCCGGGGCCGCGAGCGGGGCCGGGAGAGTAGCCGCGGCCGGCATCGGTGCCATAATGGTCGCGGCCGGCAGTGCGGCCGGCCGCACGCCCAGCGCGCTCGACGCGGGCACGGCCATGCTGGGCATCTGCGACGACGCCGGTAGGATCTGCTCGACGCGGATAGGCGCGAACGGGTCGTCCGCCGCCGCGCCACCGGACGCCTCGATCACGGACCCGTCCCGCGGGGGACTCTGTGGATCCGCGCCGCGCGCCGCGCTCTCCAAGGAGTGCACCAGGCCCGCGAGCCCGAGGGTCGCGGAGCCGATCACGCTAAACCAACGTGCTCGTCGCATAACGTCCTGGCCTCCCTAACGGGTAGAGGTGTCGATCGGCGAACGGGTCCACGCGAGTCGGGTGGAATGCGGGGAAAGCCGGCATCCATGCCAGCTTGTCCCGCATCCGTGCGGCCGACGCCCCGCATCCTTGCCGGGCCATGCCGCATCCTGCGAGGTCGAACCGGCTTCCTTGCCAGGTCGGCTCGCACCATCCTTGGCTTGTCGTGTCCCGCACCGGGGGCGCGGAAAGGGAGGAGGGGTTACCCGCCGCCGGCGCAGTACGCCGGCAGCTAACTCAACGGAGAAGACGGGAGCAGCCGATCCGTTGTTCGAGGTGTCTGTCGCGTCGCGAGCCTCTCGTTCCGCTTGTTCCGGTTGAGCGGGGCGTAATGTAGCGACCCGGCAAATCCTGTCAACGGCTGTTCAGCGAGAATATTTTCTTCGGCTCCGCCGCGCGCGGCTGCCGCGCCTCGGGCGCCGGCCCGCCGTGCACTGCGCCGCCGCGCTCTCCCGCACGCGGGCGCTCGAAAGTCGCCGCCGCGTGATCGCTCCCCAAATACGGGTACGGCGTCCAGCCGTAGGAACGCGGCCGCTCGACGCCGTAATAAACCGGCGGGTTGGTCGCGAAGTACGGCGCGCGATCGAACGAGTTCGGCCGGTGCAGGTACTCGTGCAACTCGTACGGACCCGGCGCTCCGCCCACGAGCACCGGCTGCGACTGCGCCCACGCGGCCGACGACACAGCGCCCCACGCAAACGCACACCACAGTACGAAAACGAATCTCGAAACCATCCTCTGCCTCCTCCCCGATGTGTCGGGACTGGGACCACCGAATGGCACGAACCGGACCGCATGGCGCCGGCCGGAGCCGAGCGACCTTTCCCGAGCGACCGGTTCTGCCGGTTGCCGCAGAAATCCAATCTAATCAAACGGGGAAAACCTTCCAGGTACCGGAGGCAAAAAGCGGCGACCGGCTTGGCAAAAACCGCTTCAATCGCTACAGTCCCACCCCTCCTTGGCAATGACGTGGCAGACCCGTTCCGAACCCGAGCTGCACAGGGGAGGGCCGAGTGAGCACGCAGGCATTACGCCTGGACGAGTCCGCCGGGGCCGTGGGCAAGCGCGCGCGCGCCGTCCGGATCGGCCCCGCGCTCGAGCTGGCCGGCGTGCTGACCCTGCTCGAGCTCGATCTCTGGGTGCTGCGCGACGGCGTCCATCCTTTCTGGCGCGTTCTCACGTACGGGCTCGTCGGCGGCATCATCGCGGCATTCCACCGCGGGCGGAGGCTTCGCGGCACGCTCGCGTACGAACCGCGGCGGCACGCGAAGCTGCGCGGTATCTGCGAGTGCGTGGCGGCCACCGTCGCGTGCGCCGCAGTCCTGATCGGCGCCTGCCGGTTCTTCGGCGACGGCACGATACGTATCGCGTTCCCGCTCGAGGACAAGACGACCGTGCGGCTCCTCGGCTGGCTCGTCACCAAGCTGTCCGGCGTGGTCGCCCAGCAGCTGGCGCTCCAGCTCTTCCTTTTGCCGGTCTTCCTTGCGTTGATCGGGCGCCGGCCGCAGGCGACCCTGGCGGCCGCGTGCGTCTTCGCGCTGCTCCACGCACCCAACGCGGCCCTGGTGCTGCTGACGCTGGCGGCCGGCGTGCTGTGGATCACGCTTTACCAGCGATCCTGCCCGCTGGCCGCGCTGGTGGCCTCGCACCTGAGCCTCGCCGTGCTGGCACACGCCGCGCTCCCCGAGCGCTGGAGCCACGACCTGCGCGTGGGCGTGCGCATGCTCCCGGAGCTGGCGCGTGAGCCGCTGCACCGCTTCGACGGGTCGCTCCGCGTGGTCGGCCTGCCCGAGCGGTCGCGGCCCGGCCAGCCGATCCGCGCCCGAGCCGTCATCGTGAACCGCAGCCCGTACCGCTGGTCCGGCGGATCGGACATGCAAGTCTGTGTGGCTGTGCGGCTGCGGCACATGCGGACCGGCGAGGCGAGCGGCTTTCGCACGGACCTACCCGCCCCCGGCGTCGCGCCCGATCAGTCGGCCGAGGTCGAGCTCTGCTTCGCGGCGCCTGTGACGCCGGGAACCTACGAGGTCAGCTGTCGGCTATTCCAGCGCGGCTGGTCGCCGTTTCCCGGAAGTTCCGTGCGCGACACGCGTATGATCCGAGTGAGCGAGCCGGCCGCGACGGAACCGGGCAATGCGACCGAGACGGGCGCGGCCGAGTGAACGTGGTGATGAGCCGGTTCGTCGTCGCATCCTCAGCGGTTCAAGCGATCGTGCCCTCTTTTCGCTTGGACAGGTGAAGGCCTGTCATCCTGAGCGCAGCGAGGTACGAGCAGAGCGAAGGATCTGGTCCAGCAACGGATGAGGGAAGGAACCGCGGATGGACGCCGATCCGAAGACGATCCCGAATCGGTTCGCTGAACCAACCTTCGGGACGCCTCTTCCTATCGGCGTCGCTCGGCGTTCATCGGCGGTTGCGACGTTTCGCGTGAGTCACGACACGAGATCGCGGACACGTGCTCACGGCCGTGCCATCCGGACCCCTGCATTTTGGAATTGGCATGGAGCGATCGATCGAACCGCTGGGCGACCGGACGCACGATCTTTTGGTGATCGGCGGCGGCATCACCGGGGCAGGCATAGCACTCGATGCCGCGCTGCGCGGCCTCAGTGTGGCGCTCATCGAGAAGGGGGACTTTGCTGCGGCGACCTCGAGCGCCAGCTCGAAACTGATCCACGGCGGCCTGCGCTACCTTGAGGGGGCTCATTTCGGTCTCGTGCGCGAGGCGCTGCGCGAGCGGCACACGCTGCTCCGGATCGCCCCGCACCTGGTGCGGCCCCTGCCGATCCTCCTGCCCATCTACCACAAGAGCACGCGTCCGCGCTGGATGGTCAAGCTGGGACTCTCGCTGTACGACTGGCTCGCGGGCCGCGCACGGATCGGCAGGCACGCCTGGTGGACGCCAGCCCAGATCGCCGCGCAAGCGCCTGGCATCCGGACCCAGGGCTTGCGCGGCGGCTTCCGCTTCTTCGATGCGCAGATGGACGACGCCCGGCTTTGTTTGGAGGTGGTGCTGAGCGCGATGGCGGCCGGCGCGCAGGCGGCGAACTACGTCGAGGCGGTCGAGCTGGTGCACGACGCGGCCGGGCGGATGCGTGGCTGCGAGGCCGTGGACCGGCTCTCGGGCAGCAGCTTCCGCGTCAGCGCCCGCGTCGTCGTGAGTGCCGCCGGGCCCTGGGCCGACCGCGTTCGTGCCATGGATCGTCCGGACCAGGCGGCGCTGCTGACGCCCACGAAGGGCGTGCACATCGTGCTCGCCGGCCGGGGCCTGACTGCCGGGCTGCTCCTGGCACACCCTCAGGACGGCCGCGTCCTCTTCGTGCTCCCCTGGATGGGAAGGACGCTGGTCGGCACGACCGACACCTTCTACGGCGCGGCGCCGGACGACGTGCACGCCGGCGCGTCGGACGTCGCGTACCTGCTGGACGCCTTCAACGGTTATTTCGATCCGCCGGCCGCGTCGCGCGACGTGGTGGCCACGCTCGCCGGGCTCCGTCCGCTCCTCGCGAGCAACGCCCGGAGCCCGTCGGCGGTTTCCCGCGAGTGCGCCATGGTGCGCTCCGCCTCCGGCCTCTGGACGATCACCGGCGGAAAGTATACGACGTACCGGCACATGGCCGAACAGATGGTGGACGCGATCCTCAGCGAGCTCGGCGGCTCGCCGCGCCGCATGCCGAGCCCTACGGCGTCGCACCGCCTGATCGGCGCGCCGGCGGCGGACTGGACCGTTTACCGCTCGAACGAGCCCGCCGCGCTCGCGCGGGATTTTGGTCTCGCGCCGGAGACGGCCACGCACCTGGTGGATCGCTACGGCAGCCGCGCACGGCGGCTCTTGGAAGAGTGTGCGGGGGATCGGTCGTGCTACGCGGCGATCGTGCCGGGCGAGCCCGACGTGCGGGGCGAGTTCGCGTTCCAGGCGGCCCACGAGCTGGCCCGGCGTCCCGAGGATCACCTGCTGCGCCGCACCCGGCTCGGCCTGTTCCACCCCGAGCTGCTCGACGCACCGGCGCGCATGCCGTGCACCGAGGTCCGACGGAGCGAGTGACATGCGGCGCGGCTGCGGCCCTCTGCTGTAGTACCGCTCAAGCTGCGCCACGCTTCGGTTGAGGCCTCGCAGGGAGGCGGCGAACGCCGGGTAGGACGGACAATCCTGTCCGTCGCACAATGAATGACAGACAGGATTGTCCGTCCTACACAGGGTGACAGCCCGCGACGCGTCACGCGAAGAGCAACGGGCCCTTAGTACGTCACTCGTCGATTGACGGGCGAAGGCATGTCATCCTGAGCGCAGCGAAGGATCTCGGTTGGAGTTCACGCTTTAGCGTGCTCCTCAACACACGCTAAAGCGTGCACTCCAACGCTCTGGCGTCCTGGGCGAAGCGAGGTACGAGCGCACCTTGTCATCCTGAGCGGAGCGAGGCACGAGCGCAGCGAAGGATCTCGGTGGCACGCGCCAAGACCGCTGCCGCCCCCCGCAAGAAGCGTGTCGTCGCCCCGACGTCATCGCACACTGGGTCGGACCAAGAGGTGGTCCGGGGCTGGCTCAAGATCACCCGACTTAAGCGCGGCCGGGACGACGAGCCACCCGAGCCGGCGGCGAGTGGCGCCCGGGTGAAGCCGCCCCCGTACGCAAAGCCCATGCCCCAGCAGGCCGTGGAGTGCGCATCGCACAGGTAGAACCTGCCGTCCGTGGAATCGAGCCCCACCATCTCCGTCCCCGAGGAGCCCCGCCGCGGAGTGCCGCGCGACGTGCGTGAGTCGGTTGCGGTGGTCCCAGATATAGTCGGTGGAGCTGGTTCAGTGTCTGTCTCTGTTCTCTGTTCCGTCCTTGCCGGGGCCGAAGTTGTACGGGGGGCCCTTACTAATTGGACTTATCCCCTTTGATTTCGGCCCGCAGCCGTAGTCGTTGATGAGGATGAATCCGTGCGGCTCCAGGATACCGAGCAGCCGCTCCAAGGACTGAAGCGCCCCATAACTGTGCAGTACGTACTCGCATTTCCTGGACCGGGCGAACTCAACCGCGAATTGCCCGTAAGGCAACTCATCAAGAACCACCGGCTGGTACGTGTACTCAGATGCCATTAGGTCAAACAGTGCGGCAAGTTCACGCTGCGACGCGATATCTTCTGAATTCGCGCTGCAAGCTAGATCCTCGGCCGATAGATCCGTGTATTCGGACAACCTGACACCGCGCGCCAGACAAGTTCGCACGCAGAGTTGCTTGACACCATCCGCATCAAGCTTGAGAGGCGCGGCGGGAAGTGCATCGAGAAGATAGTTGAGGAAGATTGCGTGGAATGGAAGCTCGGACCCGTCGGGATTCGGGCGGAGGCATTCGGCTGGATGCAGCGCGTCGACAAGTCGCAGCTCGTAGTGCCCCAGGTGATTCGCGAAAACGCCGTGGCGGCCGATGTCGGCCAGCATCTTCTCTGAGCGGTCCGCTGCCACATAGGTAAGCCGGTCACAGTAGGCCTTGCCTCGTTCACGACACAGGCTTTGAAAGACATCCAAGAAATACCGCGCGAAAAGGCCGAGCCCAGGCCCGACTTCTAACACTCGGATCTCGGTTTCGCCCGGGGACCCTTGTTCGCTCGCCACAAGACTCTCAAACAGGATTGCGGCCGCATCGATCGCGAGGTTGCCGTCATTATTTACAGCGAACGGGATCGGTTCGTCTCCCGCGAACGCCTGGCTGCCTCGGTTCAAATATGCCTGGCCGAGTCTCCATTCCACACTCTTGGGCAATGGCCGGAAATCCTGAATGACGAAGCGCGAAGCCTGCGCTTCGTTCAGGATTTCAGCCGCCACTCTGGGACGACTGCTTAGTCCGTAACCGGCGCGACGTCTTGTAAAAGGTGCCGACCCGATAAGAATACCCTCCCGTGTAAGGCAAGTGATCGGTGTACGCACAACTCACCCCAAGTACCGGACTGGGTTTGCTGCGAGCGAGTCAGAGTAAAAACGGGCAGTCTCCGTTGATTTTCCGCAGGCAGGTCCGGCTGGATGGTAGAATCGCGACACGGCAACGCCCACATGGCGGGGGAATACTCCTCGCTAAGTTCTTGTGTTGCCGGTCCATCAATCACACGTGTTCTATCCCCTCGTAACTGACGCTTTCACTCGAACTCCGCTCAGGCGATCCGGATACGCGGCTGAACATGCGCTTT
Source organism: Planctomycetia bacterium (assembly GCA_041487215.1). Classification (GTDB taxonomy): domain Bacteria; phylum Planctomycetota; class Planctomycetia; order JALXBF01; family JBGPMX01; genus JBGPMX01. The sequence continues at coordinate 6,990 of JBGPMX010000143.1, forward strand.
CGGACAACCCACCACGTACTGGGTGGTCCGGCGCGGCCGTTGCGAACGACTTTACGCCGTCAAAGCCGGCTGCCATCGCGTCCCAGAAGCCCGCCGTGAAGGTTTCGGTAGAGTCAATCACCACCGGAACGCCCTTCTTCTTTACGTGCCGGCGGTGGGCGTCTCACCCTTGGGGCTGCCGTATCCGCGGCCGATACGCTTCCAACACAATCCGGTTGCCGCCACTATAATCATTGATCGAAAACGCCCACGAGAACGACGGGTCGTGCACGACATCCTGATATTTGATCACCAGGTGAGGATGCCGGAAGTAACCCCGCCAAGAGCTGTCCCGTACCAATAATAACGACGGCACACTTGCGGGAATGTCCCGAACGCGGCGTTCGCAGCGACGAGGAACGGTGCCCTCCCAGGACGTCCCCGTAAGGCGCGCCAATACAGTCAAAAGATCCCCGCGTGACAATCCACTAGTTACGCCACTGTGAGGGACAACGGCCCCGACCTCCTCGTAGGCCCGTCCTGTGATCGAAGCGACGGCAGCTATGCCACAATCGCGCCTGGTCCGCTGCTTGCAATGAACTATCGGACATACGTTCTCGCAAGCGCCTGGACTTTGGTTACTATCTACAACGCTGAGTCCAAGGTACCCTATAGCCTTGACAGCTTCTGCACGGATTTCAGGGCTAACGTCCCCTGCTAAATCATTAAGGTACGACCTCGCGACTGGAAGGAAGCTGTCGCGCTCTCGCTCCGTGAGTATCGCTAAAGTCTGTATAGCAAGGATCATCTGGGTAGGATAGAGGTCACGGCAGTAAACTGCTGTGGGAAAACGAGTCAACTCCGCGACCTTCTTGACGACCTCCGCCTCAATCTTGGATGGCAGAACCCGCAGAGTTAGCAATGCTGCCTCACGCACACAAATCGCTTGATCATAAAGCAAAGGAATCAACGTGCTGGCCGCGCGCTCGGCTGCCTGTCCAGCGAACGACAATGCGAGCGCAGCGGATGCTCTTACTAGGGGCACCCTCGCGGAGAGCATGGCGACCAACTGTGTGCAGACCATCTGGTCTATGGCGGCTGTGCGGCCAAGGAGTTCGATTGCGTCGAAGCGGTCTGCCTCTGCGCTCGTTGCGATTATCTCGATAGCCCGTTGTACCGCCGGGGAGACTCGCGCAGGGGCATGTCGCCACATAATCCTTTCTCTTCCCAGCTTTGCAGAACACTATAACTGCTCGTAAATCCCAACGTGGCAAGCGACGCAGCCGCTGCTTGGCCCCAACCTATGGCCATTTGGTTCCCGGCGGCACTTTGGGGGTCCAGCCTTGCGAGGCTAACTTCTCGATCCATTTTCGCCACAACTCTTCCTTCGCAGCTTCTAATGCGGCGTCTCCTTCGGCTTTTGCTAATGCAGCACCCCATGCAGATCCGTAAACACCACCTCCCATCGCTCCGATCGTCCCGGGAATTAGGCCCCATAGCATCCCAGTCACAACCTGGTCGGTGGTGGCTGGCGGCGGCGTACCTGGCGGGGACCCGGGCGGCGGCGTTGTCTCGGCTTTCTTCCCGCCAAGGAAGCACCCTCCAAAGAAACCTACCGTGTAACCAACCAGCGCACCGATGGGGCCAGACGCCGGGGCGGCAGGGCCACCAGCGACAGCACCGAGCACGAAACCGCCTCCACCGCCAACAATACCGCCGCTTATCGCCCCGCCGTAACAGCCCGCCCATGACCACAGGCCCGTCGGATCAACATGAGCAACTGGAGAATTGATCGTATACCGGTAAAGATTCGCGTCGCCCGCCGCGAATCCGACGGGATCCGGCCTCACGAACCGGCCTAACGCGGGATCAAGGTGGCGTGCTCTATAATAATGCAGGGCTAGGTCGGAGCTATACTCTCGCCCGGTGAACTTGAAACGATCCCCGTTTGATGTGTGCCCCCTACGTAATTCTTGCGACTTTTTTCGGTTTAATAGGTGGAATAATTCTCCTCCCGGTGAAAGAGAGCAAGCCGTGAGCGACGAGCGCACGGCGGACGGCGACACGTTGGAGCAGTGCGTGCTCGTAGTGGCAGCGTGCGAGCGCCGGGCCGGGCCCCGCCGGAGCCGGGGCCGGCCCGGCGCTCGCGTGAGTCAGCTGAGGGGCGGAAC
>JBGPMX010000144.1:0-9111 GCA_041487215.1 Planctomycetia bacterium
CTCTCGCCCGTGATGAGCACCGTGGTGCGGGTGTCCGCCACGCTCTCGATCACGTCGTACACCTGCAGCATGCGGTAGTCGTGCCCGATGATGTTCTCAATGCCGAATCGCTCGTCGAGCTGCTGCTTGAGGTTCTTGTTCTCGACGACCAAACGACGCTGGCCGATGGCACGGTCGATCGCCAGCTTCAGCTCGTCGGCCAGGATCGGCTTCGTCATGTAGTCGTAGGCGCCCAGGCGGATCGCCTCGACGGCGTTTTCGATCGTCCCGTAGCCGGTGGTGAGGATCACCAGGGTCTCCGCGAGCCGCTCGCGCACGTGGCGGAGCAGCTCGAAGCCGTCCCGGTCCGGCAGGTTCACGTCGGAGATCACCAGGTCCACCTGCTTCGCGGCGAGCAACTTCTCCGCCTCCGCCCAGCTCGCGGCGCAGAGCACCGCGTACCCTTCGCGCGCGACGTAATCGGCCATCGATTCCAGGAGCATGCGGTCGTTGTCGACCAGCAACACGCAGGCGGAGTTCATCCGACCTCCCACGATGGAGAATGTTGGATCGCCCGGCCGATGGGGCCGTGTTGCCGAAATGCAACGGCGATTGCGAGCTACAGACAACGGACGAGACGGGAATGGGGACTGGTGAGATTTATATACACCACGCCGGGGAAGTGGTCAAAAAGAAGCGAAAAAACGGGGGGTGCACCGCAGCCGAGCGGGACGGATTCTGCAGGTTAAGTTACGCACGAGGGTGGGCCCGATCATAGATCTCGCGCAGCCGCTGGCTGGTGACGTGCGTGTAGATCTGGGTGGTCGAGAGGCTGCGGTGTCCGAGCAGTTCCTGTACGCTGCGCACGTCCGCGCCCCGATCGAGCAGGTGGGTCGCGAAGGAGTGGCGCAGGGTGTGCGGGCTCGCCGCCGTGGTGACGCCGGACCGCGTGAGGTGCTTGGCAAGGATGCGCGCCACGCTGCGCGTGGAGATGCGGCCCCCCGCGTGGTTCAGGAACAGTGCCGCCTGGTCGCGGATCCGAGCGCCGCCGGTCTCGCCCCGGCGCTCCAGCCAGCGGGTGATCGCCTTCAGCGCGTGCGAGCCCAGCGGCGCGATCCGCTCGCGCTTCCCTTTGCCGCGCACGACCACCACACCGGCCTCCCGGTCGAGATCCGGAAGATCCATCCCCACCAGCTCGCTGACACGCAGACCCGCGGAGTAGAACGTCTCCAGGATGGCACGGTCGCGGCAGCCGAGCCGGGTGGACTCGTCCGGCGTCCCCAGCAGCCGGTCCATTTCCGTGGTGCTCAGGAAACTGGGGAGGCGGGCGGGGAGCCGCGGCGTACGCAGGCCGAGCGCGGGGGAGCGACGCAGCACGCCTTCGCGGCAGAGGTACTTCAGGAACGTGCGCAGGCTGGCGAGCCGGCGCGCGACCGTGGTCTTCGCAAGGTTCTGGGAGTGCAGGTGTGCCAGGTACGCGCGGAGCCGGCCGGTAGTCAGGTCGTGCGCAGAAGGCATCGCGCCGCCCGGCTGCTGTCCGAGAAAGCCGCACAAGGCGGCGAGATCCTCGCGGTAGGCCTTCAGCGTGTGCGGCGAGACACCGCGCTCGAGGTGGAGGTGATCGAGGAACCGCGGCACCAGCGCCCCCAGGCGCGACACCGTGGCGCTCACAGCCCGCGGTAGCTGGGGAAGCGGCGAGTGAACCGCCGTTCCACCGTCTCCCGTACCTTCTGTGTCAGAATCTCCGCGTCGCGACGCGAGAAGTTGAGCTCGGCGTTCTCGGCGAATCGCTCGAAGACTTGGATTAGGGCGTCACGGCTCTGATCATCGTACAGGAAAACGTATCGTTCGCTCCCTTTGGCCATCGCCATGATGTTCATTTCGCGCCGCATCACGAAGGTCCTCCATGACCTATCGAAGCGGGCCTATGCCCTGGCCAGGTGATGCAAAGCCATCGACCGCTCCGCCGCTCGGGCTGGCGAGCCGCGGTCACTCGCCGCTCCCGCACACGGCCGACGCGTCCGTCTCACCTCTGACATCGGCTCGTTTTTTGAGCGGGCTTCAGCGATTCGCCTTGCGCACGCACTCTCTACCAAGCGGCTCGAAGCGTGTCTACGGGACTTGTACCCAGCACGCGGCGGCCGCGCAACGCAAATCACGCCGGAATCGGCCGTTAAAGAAAAGGCGGCGCGGCCGGACCGCGCCCAGCGCCGGCGGCAGGGGTCAGAGAAGCGGGGTAAGCCCGGGGAGGCCCACGGTCTCGCGGCACGCGAATGGCTCGCCGTGCATTCTGCCGATCGCCCACCCCCAGTAGCGTGCCCGGCTGCGCAGCTCGTCCAGGAGTGGCGGCGGCGCCGTACCGGACGGGGGAAACTGCGAACGGTAACATGCCACCGCACGCAGCTTGGCCTCGAGATGCGGGGAAACATCGAGCACGAACGAGGGCCGCTCGGCAACCCGCAGGTGCACGCCGTGGTAATAGTAATAGACCCGCTCGGCCAGGTGCGGCTCGCCCGGCATATCGCTCCGAGTCAACTTGGCCCAGAAGCGGGCCGCCTCGACGATCGCCGTCGTGGCGACGTGGTCCGGGTGCGCGTCCTCGCCATAGGGCGCAAAAAGGACGCGCGGGCGCTCGCAGCGCAGCACCACCGCGACGGCGCGACGCGTCTCGAGCGTGTGCTCGAGGCTGCGGTTCGGTAGGCCCAGGCAGCGTCGCCAGGCGACGCCGAGCACCGCGCTGGCCGCCTCGGTTTCCTGCGCGCGCACGGCGGGCGACCCGCGCGGTGTCGGCTCCCCGTCCGTCAGGTCGAGGATACCGACGCGAAGCCCCTCGGACATCAGGAGCGCCATCGAGGCACCCATGCCGATCTCCGCATCATCCGGGTGTGGCGCCACCACGAGGACGTCGAGCACGTTGCACCGCCGTTGCAGGGTTCTGGTCTGTTGCGCCGCCGCCGAGCCGCAGGCGGACGCCGCGGCGGCGCGGGGAGGTAGGCAGCGTTTTCGAGCCCAGGCGACAGGGACAGCGCAGGGATGTGCCCGCTACGTCGCCCGCCGTCGTTTGCACTCCTCAAGGATGTCCGCGGTGCGGCTCGCCCCGACACGCGTGACGCCGATCGCGCGCACCTCGAGCAGGGCGTCGAGATCCCGGATGCCGCCGGCGGCTTTCACTCCCATGTCGGGCGGCGTGTGCCGCCGCATCAGCCGCAGGTCATCGAGCGTGGCACCCCCCGTGCCGTAACCGGTCGATGTCTTGACGTAATCGGCCCGCGCGTCGGCGCACGCCTGGCAGAGCCGGATTTTGTGCGGGTCCTGGAGGTAGCAGTGCTCGAAGATCACCTTGACGATGGCGCCGCGCGGTCGCGCCAGCCCCACGATCGACGCGATCTCGTCGGTCACGGCGGCCCAGTTTCCCGAGAGCACGTCGCCGATGTTCACCACCATGTCCAGCTCGGCCGCACCGTCCTCGATCGCGCGCTCGGCCTCGAACTCTTTGACCACGCTGCGGTGCCCGCCGTGTGGGAACCCGACCGTCGTGCCCACTCGGACGGCGCTGCCGCGCAGCAGTTCCGCCGCACGCCGCACGTAGTACGGCTTGATGCAGACGCTGGCCACCTGGTACTGCGCCGCCACATCGCAGCCCGCGTCGAGCTGGGCGTCGCCCAGATCGGGCTGCAGCAGCGAGTGGTCGATCATGCCGGCGATGTCTTCGTACGTGTACTCCATGTCACCGCGCGCTTCTCTGGTCAGCTGCCGCCGGGCCCCGGCGTGCGACCGGACTATCGCTGCCTACTGTGGGCAAGTCAAGACGCCCCGGCGCGGAGGCAGTTCTTCTGAACTCGGGCGAGTTCAGCTACGGCTTTTGCAACGGGCTGTTCAGGGGAGGGCTATCGAATGGGGACGCGTCGGCCCGGCTCGGCGAATGAGCCCGCGGCCGATCGGCGGGGCGGGGGGGAGCAGAGGCAGCGGCGCGGTGACCTTATCCCCCTGCGCCTCCGGCTCGTTCGCCGCCGGCGCGCGCAACTGCATCGTCGCCAGAGCGCCGAGTCCGACCAGCGCAAGCAGGAGTAGCAAGGATTTCCACATCACCGCCCCATCTGCAAAAAGGTCCGCGTAAAGGATAGCTCACAGCGGCCCTGCGGCAAGGAGGCACGCTCGGTGCGAGTCTCGCTGGGGGAAAACGCCCCTTTTCATCGACCTAGCCGGGGTGCGGCCGTGCCGTAGCGGGATTCCGGCTCACTCCCCGGATGCTTCCCGCCAGATCGGCTGCGTGCAGGCTGCGTCAGGTAGGCGCCGTTCCCCGCCACGTCCCACACGGCGAAACCCCGCAGTGTGGCCCGCCGCGGTGGTCCTCGGATCCGCCACGGATTGGCGGGCCCCAATCAGATCACCGCCACGGATTGGCGGGCCCGATGGCTCACGGGTCCGGCCGGTTCCCGACCGAGGGGCTGCCGGCCGCGTGCGCGCCGTCGCTCGTCGCGGCCGCTGCCCCTGTCGTGGCCGCGCGCGGCGCCTTGTCGCTCGCACGCGCGCCACGCGCGCGCGGCGGACGCGTCTTGCCCTCATTCCCCTCGTTGGTTTCCGGCGCGGCGTTCTTGCGTCGTTCCGGAAGCTCCTCCGGATACTTCTCGAAATACAGCTCGAGCAGGCGGCGCTGCAGGGCGGGCCGCCGCAGCGTGCCAAGCTCGTCAAGCTGCTCACGAGAGAGCTCGGCCAGGAACCGGCGCAGCTTCTCCTGCTCGAGCTTGCGCCATTTTTCCTGTGCAGCCGGGCCGAGTGCCCCGCCGCGGGCGCCGCCGGGGCGAGCCGGGCGGACCGGCGCGGGTGGCTCCAGACCCAGCTGCGGGGCGTAGGCCAACAGGTTTTCCAACCGGTCGAGCGGCGGGAGCTGGTCGAGCGACTCGATCTCTTCCGGCGACAGCTTCCCCAGGATGCGCGACACGAACACGCGCACGCCCGGCCGATCCGGCAGCAGCCAGTACGGCCGCAGGCGATCTTCGTCCTGCTGCCGCGCGCGGACATCGATCAAGACGGTGTACAGCTTGGCCGTCCCGCCCGCGGTCGCATCTTCGAGCATCTGGCGCTCGTAAAGCGGCAGCTCGTCCTTCCACTTGCGGTAGCGCTCCATGATGGCTCGGTAACGCTCGCGCCGGTCGGGCGGTAGCGCCCTGAGGCCGCGCTGCAGCCGGCGTAACCGCTCCTGCTCTTCGGCGGGCAGCGCGAGGAACCGGTCGTACTCCGCCCACAGCGCGCGGCGCTTATCGGGCGTCATCGAGCGCAGCCGGCTGAGGTTCTGCGCGTAGCCGCTTGAATCGCCGCCCGGTCGGGCGGCCGCCAGGAGCGCGCACGCCAGCGCGACGATCGCACTCGATAACGCCAGGACCAGACGCGACGAAGCTCGGGCGATGCTCACGGCAGAAGTTCTCCCCCGACCGTCACGCGGAGAGCATGGGAGTCGCTCACGTAGTCTTGCTCCTGCTCGAATACCGTGCGTACCACCCCGTTTCAGAAGGCGCACGATCCACGGCGGCAGAGCCGGCACGCGGCTCACGACGAGTCGGCGGGCCGCTCGGTCTCCATCTCGCTCGCGTCCTTGCTCCCCTCTCCGGCGGCCGGCGGCGCGGCGCCGGCGGCAGCCGGGCGTTCGCTGAAGAGTCCGAGGCGGCTCAGGTCTTCCAGGAAACCGAGATCGGGGATCGAGCGGTACGCGTCGAGGTTCTCGACGATGTCCAGGTCTTGCGCAAGCTGCCGGGTCGGATCCGGCCAGGCGAAACGAACGACCAGGAACCCGACCAGCGCGGCCAGAGCGATGCTACCGACCGCGGCGGTCCCCCGCGCGGCCATGCCGGCGGCTGCGCGCACACGGCCCTCGATCCGTTCCGCGCGCATCTGCCGGGACCGGATCAGGCTCACCGTCTGGTTCGCGAAATCCTCGGGGGCTTCAAGGCGGGGAAGCCAGTCGAGCATACCCCAGGTCTTCTCGAGCGCGTCGACCTCCTTGCGCGCGCTGACGCTCCGCGCGATCTTGGCCTCGAGCTGCTGCGCATCCGCCTCGCTCAGCTCGCGGTCCAGCAAAGCCACGAGATTGGCTCGCTCGGTCTCCGTTAATCGCATCGGCTGCGGCATCGTTCGGTATCCGGAGCCTTTCCCATAAGATTGAACCCGGCACACGCGGCAGTGGTTCCGGTCAGGTGACATCGAGGTACGGCTCGAGCATCTCCCGGAGGTTGGTGCGTGCGCGGGAGAGCAGCGACTTGATCGCCGGGGGGGTCATGCCCATGACCTGGGCGATCTCGGCGTACCCCATGTCTTCGAACTTGTTGAGGAGCACGGCCATGCGTTGCCGGTCGTTGAGCTTACCGATCGCCTCGCGTACGAGTTCGGCCACCTCGCCGCGCCGGAACTCGGCGGACGCGGTCGGGTTCGAGTCCTGCACAAGCTGCTCCTGCGGACGCGGCCCGAGCGGTCCGGACTCGTGCGCCTCGATGGCCACGGTGCGGCGTTTGCGCCGCGCGCGGCCCGCGTTCGCCGCCAGGTTATGGGCGATGGTGAAGACCCAGGTGCAGAACTTGGCGGTGGGCTGGTAGCCGTGCCTCGCTCGATAGATTCGCAGGAATACCTCCTGCGTGAGGTCCTCCGCTTCCTCGCGCTGTCCGACCGCATTGTAGAGCACGCTCAGCACCCGGTTCTGGTAATGCTCCACGAGCTCCTCGAAGGCAGCCTCGTCGCCCCCCTTGACCCGGAGCATGAGCCGCGCGTCGGGATCCTGAACGATCGGCTGCTTGCTCGAAGTCTCGCTCGTGGACACCTCTTAGACCCCTAGGGACTGCGCGGCGGTCGCGTCCGAGCCGGCCGCGTGCACCGCGCCGGGCGCTGGGCCGAGTTCGTGGAGGCGGAGCTGGCCGCAGGCCGCCTCGATGGTCCGGCCCTTGGTCTTGCGCACTTTGACGCTGAGGCCGGACCGCCGCAAGGTCTCGGCGAACTCGTGTACGTGTTCGGCCCTCGGCGTCAGGAACCCCAGGCCGGCGACCGGGTTGTACGGGATGAGGTTCACGTGCACGCTGCGCGGCGCGAGCAGCCGCGCCAGAGCCCGCGCGTGCTCCGCCTGGTCGTTGACGCCCCGCAGCAGCACGTACTCGAAAGTCACCTGCCGGCCCGTGCGTTCCAGAAAATCGTCGGACGCCGCGAGGAGGTCGCGGATACCGGCCTTGGCGTTCGTCGGCACCAGCCGGTTTCGCAAAGCGTCGTCGGGGGCGTGCAGCGAAACGGCCAGGTGATAGCCCCGGCCGAGCTCGGCGAGCTGCCGGATGCGGCGCGGCAGGCCGACGGTCGAGATCGTCACGCGGCGCTGGCTTAGCCCGAGGCCCTCGGCCGAGCAGACGACATCCAGCGCACGCAACAGATGGTCGAGATTGGCCAGCGGCTCCCCCATGCCCATGATCACCGAGTGGGTGATCGCCTCACCCGCGGCAAGCTGCTTCTGCGCATGCAGGTACTGCTCGACGATTTCGTGCGGTTCCAGGTTCCGGATCACGCCGCCGAGCCCGCTGGCGCAGAACACGCACCCCATTCCGCACCCCACCTGCGTGCTGACGCACACGGTGCGGCGCCCTGCCTCGCTCATGAGCACGCACTCGACGGCCTGGCCGTCGCCGAGCCGCACCAGCAGCTTGCGCGTATGGTCGGACGTCGAGCGCACGAGCTCCAAGCGGGTGCCGAGTACCACGAATTCGGCGTCGAGCGCCTCGCGCAGGGCGCGCGGCAGATCCGTCATCGCCTCGAACGAGCATGCCCTCCGTTCGAAGATCCAGCGCAGCACCTGGCCGGCCCGATACGCCGGTGCGCCGCGCGCGGCCAGCCAATCGGCCAACTCGCGCGCTCGCAACGCCAGGATCGGTTTGTGCTCGGACACACTTCCCTCACCATGGAGGCCAGGAGACCCCACGTACCCCATTCTATCCGCCGCTCGTTCCCGCGTCATTCACGCGCGGGTGCGGACAGCGCATCGGATGACGCATGGGTGGGCTCGAGCACGATGGGGACCGTGGCGGAATCGTCGCTCAGGCCGAGCTCGCGGCGCGCCAGCTCGCTGAGTCCCGCGAGCAGGACCAAAGCCAGCAGGAGCGTGCCGTAATGGCCGTAGCTCGACGCGGCGATCAACGACCACGTCTCCGGCTGCATCGACCCAAACACCCAGTAGCACACGAACGCCACGAGGAACGTGAGAACCACGGCCAGCGCCGTCAGGCCAACGACCTGACCGCCGGCGTGCCGGAAAAGCGCCAGGTAGTCGGACCATACCGCCCGCATGGTTCGGCCTCGCCGCGCGGCCAGCAGGCCGGGCAGTGCGAACCAGGTGAGCCCGAGCGCCTGGACCACCGCCGCTGCCCAGAACACCGGGCCCCAGCGCGATGCCGCCCACGACGACGCGCCGAACTGCTGCTCGATCATGGCCAGACTGAGCACCGCGTAGCGCGCCGGATTGGTCACCAGGCAGCAGAAGATGCCGAGCGGCAGCACGCGCGCGCAGGCCAGAGTGTCATCTTGTTGCCACTCCCGGTGGCCGCGTAGGCCCCGCCCGTACTCGGTCACAACCCAGCTGAGCAGGAACCCGTCGGCGACCAGCGCCAGCAACGGGCTCAGCACACAGTCCAGATAGAGGCAGCTCGCCAGGGGCGCCGAAGCCGGATCGTACAGGAACATGACGGTCCGGTAGCCGGCCCAGAGCACCAGCGCGATCCAGACGGTGCCGAGGCGGCGCTTTACGGCCTCCCTCTCGGCGGGTGGCAGGAACTTGTCCAGTTGCTGAGCGACGTCGGTGGTACGCACAAAAAGCGCGAGCCCGGCGGCGATCACCAGCGGCAGGAAGTCGCCGAGTGAAGCGAGGGCGTGCCAGGGGACCAGCGCGGTCGCCAGCGCGTGGCTGGCCGCGAAGGCGGCGGCGGAGTTCTCGCGCGCGGCGAGCATCGCTTCCAACTCGGCAAGCGCGGCCCGGTCTTGCCAGACCGCAGGATGGAGCGACCACACCGTCCAGCTCAGCACGGCGCCGCTCAGGATGACCCAGACCGGCCGCTTGTTGCGGCGCAGGATGTCGAGGCCATCGGAGATCAGTTCCAGGTGCGCGCGGATATC
>JBGPMX010000145.1:0-9111 GCA_041487215.1 Planctomycetia bacterium
CGGGTGGTAGCTGAGATCGATGGTCACGAAGCTGACACCGGCCTCGACGAGCCGGCGTGCCAGGACTGCCTGCTGGCACCAGAGGTGCTTGCCGTAGCGATCGCGCACGGCGGCCGGCTCGCGCGTGAGGTCGAACGCCTCCTGGGCGCGGCGGCCGACCAGCATCTCGAGCGCCTGCTGGTTGTAGGTGTCCATGGCCTCCATCGAGCCGCTGGCGTCCAGGTCGTTGCGCAGCCGGTCGAAATCCTTGACGAGCGCGCGGCGCTCATAGAGCCGCTCCACGCTCAGCCCGGCGGGCAGCCGGAACAGATCGCCGCCGCTGACTCGCCCGGTGTCGACGCCCACGTTGGTGTAGACGGGCAGTTTGGCCGCCTGGTCGGCGATGAACGGATCGTACTGCTTGCCGAGGTAGCCGCCGAAGCCGATGTGAGTCGGCGACTTCATGAAGGCCACATACGGCGGCATGCTGCGGTGGTTCGGGCCGTGAAATTTGGCGACGACCGAGGCGATGCTGGGGTAGAGTTCGGCCTCGCGGTTCTCGCGCGGCTCGGCCGCGAGGTTGGCCGTCTGGAACACCCGGTTCGGTTCGTGGTTGCTGAAGCGGGCGTCCACCGAGCGGATGATGGTGAACTTATCGAGCATCGCCGCCTGCTTGGGCAAGTGCTCGCAGAAGAAGACGCCGGGCAGGCGGGTGGCGATAACCGAAAACGGCCCGCGGTTCTCGGGGGGGCGGTCGGGTTTCGGGTCCCAGGTGTCGATGTGGCTGGGTCCGCCGGCCATCCAGAGCAGGATGACGCTCTTGCCGCGGGGCATCGGCCGGCCCGCCTGGGCCGCTTCGCCGCGCAACCGCAGCAGGCCCGGCAGCGTGAGGCCCGCCATGCCGGCCAGCCCGGCCTTCATCATGCCGCGGCGCCCCAAGAGCACCAGCCCCTCGCGTTCGCGCGCACGAAGGCCCGCGAAGGCATGCTGTCCAGAATGGTCGTGGCCGTGCGGCATGGGTGTTGGCTTCGGTTCGGACTCTCAGGGGAGGGACCCAGAATGAAAATACTCGGGAAGGGCATCAGTTGCAATCTCGGGTAGGCTCGGTTCCCCGGAAAGACTTCCGAAGTCTGGGCGCCGAGCGGAAGACTTCGGAAGTCTTCGAATCCACCCGGGCGCGCCGGCTCTGTCATCCTGAGCGCAGCGAGGTACGAGCGCACGTTGTCATCCTGAGCGCAGCGAGGTACGAGCGGAGCGAAGGATCTCGGTTGGAGTTCACGCTTCAGCGTGTTCCTCGAGCACACGCTCAAGCGTGAACTGCAACGCACTGCGACCCGGCAGCCCAATTCAGTCGCGGCCGAGCGGCCGCTGCCCCCAGGGGATGGGCATGGTCGGCGTGTGCTGGTGCCGGTCGCGGCGGCGGTCCTTCGGCCGGTCCTTGAAGTAGTTCATGAACGCCACGAGCTGCTTGACCGCTTCCTCGTACGCCTCGCGCCCCTTCTCCGCCGTGGCCAGCTCGGCCTCGCCCAGCACGCCGGTCTCCGAGTAGCTGCTGGTCCACGAGATCACCGTGGCGGCGCCGGCCCCGAACAGGTCGACCCAGTTGAACGGGCTGTTATCCTCGTTGAAGCTGATCACGCCGTTCTTGATCTTGTCCTTCCGCACGTTTTCGCCATCGAGGTAGAGGTACATCGAGGTCTCGAGCTCACACGCGTGCGCGCAGCCGCCGGGGAACTTGCTCTGCCGCCAGCGCGGCATGAACTCCTTGTCCACCGCCAGCAGGTTCCACCAGTTCGTGTGTACGCACTCGGCGTCCGTCTCCAGGTTCGTGCGCCGCGCGGCCAGGTCCAGGTTCGGCGAGTTCGAGCCGTGGCCGTTCAAGAGCATGATCTTCTTGAAGCCGTGGTAGGCGAGCGACTTGGTAACGTCGAGCACCTGGTGGATGAAGTGCTCGAAGTGCGTGTTGATCGTGCCCGGGAAATCCATCACATGCCCGGTGTATCCGTAGCAGAGCGTGGGCAGGACGAGCACCTTGTCGGGGATCTGGCGGCCGGCCCCGCGTGCAATCTCGGTAGGGCAGATGATGTCGACATCGAGCGGCAAATGGGGGCCATGCTGCTCGACCGCGCTGCAGGGAACGATGCACACCTTTCCCAGCTCGACGGCTTCGTTGATTTCGGGCCAGGTCAGCTTCTCGTAGCGGTATTCGGTCTTGGCGCGGCTGGTCATGGAGTGTTCCTTTCCGAACTTGGCCACTCTCTTGGTTCCGAACGAGCGTAAGAATACAGCCAGGGCAACGCCCTGGGTACCGACTTGGGTGATCTTCTCCCCTCTCCCCACAGGGAAAGGGGTGGGGGTGACGGGCGTCGCGGGCAACGGAGAGTCTGCAGGAAATCGTGCCGCGCCGCGACAAGTTTTTCTGGCGGCCGGTGCGTCGGCTGGCGGCGAGATTCAGTAATATGGCGGTCAGCTTGAAATCCGAGCCCCCGCTTGTCCCCCCTTAGCAAGGGGGACAGCGGGCGGTATCCAGCCACACGGAGCCACCACCCAGGATTCGGGCATCTTGCAAACGGCTATGCCGAGTCCTATATTCGCGCCCGAGCGGTCGATCCTCTTCCGCCGGCTCGGACACCGCGCATGAACGCTTGCACCCCTCTTCGAACCCGCCGGCAGCTCATGCGCATCGGCGGCCTGGGTGTGCTGGGGCTCCACCTGGCCGACTTGCTTGAGCTCAGAGCTGCGCAGGCGGCGGCTCCCGCGCGTCCCGACCGGCGGCCGGCCGAGCGCAGTCTCATCCGGTCCTGCATCGTCGTCTTCTATTACGGCGGGCCGAGCCACCTCGACACCTGGGACATGAAGCCCGGGGCGCCGCGCGAGGTGCGCGGCGAGTTCCGGCCGGTCGCGACTTCCGTTCCCGGTTTCACGGTCTGCGAGCATTTGCCGGCGATCGCGCGGGTCGCCGACAAGCTGGCCGTGGTGCGCAGCATGCATCACCCTATGCGCAACCACAACGCGGCGGCGGTCGAGGCGCTGTGCGGCCGCACGCCGCTCAAGGGAGACCTCGAGCTCTTGGCCGACGACCCGAACAGCTTTCCCTGCTACGGCTCCGCCGTCAGCTACCTTCGGCCTCCGAGCGCGACCGTTCCGGGGCACGTCGCGCTGCCGCACGTCATGTACAATCTCGTGGTACTGCCGGGACAGGGGGCCGGCTTCCTCGGCGCCGCTCACAACCCGCTCCAGGTGGCCGGCGACCCGAACGAGCCCGGGTTCCGCGTCGACGAGCTGGTGCTGCCGTCCGACCTGCCGCTCGAGCGGCTGGAGGATCGCCGCACGCTCCTCCGGCTGGTGGACGCGCAGACCGGCCGTCTCGAGCGGCGCGCCGCGGGTGCGGGCATGAATGTGTACCAGCAGCGGGCGTTTGACCTGCTGCGCTCGGACCAGGTGCGCCACGCGTTCGACATCGCGCGCGAAGGCGACAGGACGCGGGAGCGCTACGGCCGCAACAAGCTCGGCCAGAGCCTGCTGCTCGCGCGCCGTCTGGTCGAGGCGGGCGTGCGGTTCGTGAACGTCAACGACAAGGTGCACAACGGGCAGCTGGCCAACTGGGACAGCCACCAGGACAACTTCCCACGGCTCAAGAACGACTTGCTGCCCCCCGTGGACCGCGCGTTCTCCGCGCTGATCGAGGATCTGGCCGATCGGCAGTTGCTTGAAACGACGCTCGTGGTGGGCCTCGGCGAGTTCGGCCGCACGCCGCGCGTCAATCCGGGGGGCGGCCGCGACCACTGGCCGGACTGCTTCAGCATCGTGCTTGCCGGCGGCGGCGTGCACGGCGGAGCGATCCACGGCGCGAGCGACAAGCTGGGCGCCTACCCGGACGCAGACCCCGTGACGCCAGGCGATCTCGCCGCCACGCTCTTCTGGCGGTTCGGCCTCGATCCCGCCACCGACATCCGCGATCTGACCGGTCGTCCCTACCGGCTCGCGGAGGGCCGGCCGATCACGCGGCTCTTCTGACGCGCGCGTGGTCCCGAGCGGAGCGAGCCGCGAGCGCGATCCTGTCGTCCTGAGCGGAGCGAGGCACGAGCGCAGCGAAGGATCTCCGTGGCGTACGGAACTCGCGTAACACGCCGCCGTGGGACAGAGTACCAGTGTCCAGTTCATTCCAGCGGATCTACGCACGGATGCCGATGACCGATCCGAACGAAACGTTTGCGCTCGGGGCAGCTGATACTCCCCCTTGTCCCCCCTTACTAAGGGGGGACAAGGGGGGTATCAGCGTCACAAAATGTGGACAAAAACCGAATGCATCTTTTCATCAGCCCAACCTATCCCTCTCCCCCGCATGATCCAGGGGCGCGGGGGCGAGGGCACCGTAAAGGGCGAAATCGTGAACTGGAAAAGGCATTACTGCTGTGGTGCGCGGCGTGCATCGTTCCGCCTGACGCGCGGGCCGCGGCGCCGCCAGACGGCGCGCGGGCCGGGCGTGACGCGCCGGCAAGCCGCGTGCTGCTCTACGAGCATTCGAGCACCGTGCGGCTTCGCGTCGGCCTGCGCATCCGCGCCCGGGGGGGAGCGATCCAGCACGTGCTGGCCTGCTCCGTCGCGCCGCTCGACTGGCCCGAGCAGCGGGTAAAGCTGGTGGGGACCGAGGAGCCGGCGGGCGGGCGGGTCGAGACCCGGCGGCTGGGCGGCACGGCCGCTCAGGTCATGCTGCGGTTGCCGCAGCTCGCGGCCGGGTCCGAGGCCGCCTTCACGCGCACCTACGAGATCACGCGCTGGACGCAACGCGTCAAGCCCGACGCCTGGGAAGAGCTGCATGCGGCGTCGCCCCGCGACGTCCGCACCTACCTTGAGCCGAGCGACGGGATCGAATCGGCGCACGCCGAGATCCGCCGCTTCGCCCGCGACACGCTCGGCGACCGCAGCGACGCCGTCGCTTGTGCGCGCTGTCTTTTCGACGCGACACGCGAGCACGTGAACTACGTCGAGGGCCCGTTCGCCGGCGCGCTGGCGGCCTTGCGCAGCGGCCGCGGCGACTGCGAGGAGCGCGCCTGCCTGTTCATCGCGCTGTGCCGCGCGGGCGGCATCCCCGCCCGGCTGATCTGGGGCAGGGGGCATTGCTGGAGTGAAATCGGGCTTGAAGACGGCGCGGGCGAGCTGGTCTGGATACCCGCGGATCCGACGCGCGAGCGCGAGCTCGGCACCGTCTCGCACTTCTGCCCGATCTTCCAGAAAGGGGACCGCTTCCGGCTGCCGGAGCTGTCGAATCGGTCGGTGCGATACCTCATGCCGCACTGCACCGGGATCGGCCGGACGCCCGAGATGGAATCCATCGAAGAAGAGGCTGCGCCATGACGGCGGCGAGGGCGCCCGCAAGATAGAGTCGGCGTGACGCGTCTACGGCTCGGGGTGCAGCCACGGCGCGCGGTAGGGGCGCCGCAGGAGGGCGTTCGCCTCGTCGTCCCCCGCCACGCGCTGACGCTCGGCGTCCCACTCGAGCGTTCGTCCGAGCTTGAGCGCCAGGTTGGCCAGGATGCAGCTGGTGGTCGAGATGTACCCCTGCTCGATGTCCGCCACCGGCTTGCCGCGCGTATCGATCGCGTGCAGAAAATCCCGCATGTGCCCGCGGATCGCCGGCGCGACGTGACGCTCCAGGTCCTTCTCCGTCCGGTCCTCGGGGTATTGATCCAGCTCCATGACGACGTCGCGATGGACCGGCTGGCCGTCTCCCATCGGGATGAAGTCGTAGCTGTTCACGCTCAGTTTGAGTGTCCCCTTGTCGCCGTAGAGCGTGGCGCCCCAGGGGTACTGCGGGTCCGCGGCGTGTCCCCAGGTGCGGTGCTCCCAGGCCACCACCAGGTCGCCGAAATCGAAGGTCGCCGACTGCGTGTCGGGAATGTTCGCCTTGCTGTTCTTGTCCACCAGGATGCCGCCCGAGGATGCAATCCGCTTGGGCCAGCCCAGGTCGAGCACCCACCGCACCATGTCCAGCATGTGGATGCACATGTCGCCGATGATGCCGTTGCCGTATTCCATGAAGCCGCGCCAGCCACGCGGATGCACCAGCCGGTTGTACGGCCGCAGGGGAGCGGGCCCGGTCCACATCTCGTAATCCAGCGTGTCGGGCGGCGCGGTGTCCGGCGGGTTCTCTCGCGCGCGCATGTGGTAGTAGCAATAGGTCTCGACGAAGCCGACCCGGCCGAGCTTGCCTGGCTTGACGATCGACTCGAGCGCTTCGATCAGGTGCGGCGTGCTGCGCCGTTGCGTGCCCACCTGCACGACCCGGCCGGTGCGCCGCGCGGCGGCCCGCATGGCCTGGCCCTCGATCACGTCGACGCTGATGGGTTTTTGCACGTACACGTCCGCCCCGGCCTCGGCGGCCGCGATCATCGGCAGAGCGTGCCAGTGGTCCGGCGTGGCGACCTCGACGATGTCGAGGTCCTTTTCGGCGAGCATCGTCCGATAGTCGCCGTAGGTGCGTGGCCGCTTCTTGGATGCCTGGCGGGTGGCGACCATGTCCGCCGCCTCGTCGAGCATCCGGCGGTCGACGTCGCACAGCGACACGACCTCCACGGGGGCCACCTGGATGAGCCGGAACAGGTCCGCCTTGCCGTACCAGCCGCACCCGATCAGCCCGACGCGCCGCGTCGCACGATCGGCGAGGTCCGCGGCAACGCCGCGCGCCTGTGACAGGGCCAATCCGGCAACGCCCGCATGCAGAAACTCTCGCCGATTCATGGTGGGTGGCTCCGCGGTGGACCCGGCCGTAGCGGCCCGTTCTGTCCGGTGCAGCTAGGGTACTGCGCCGCGGTGCCGCATGCCACGATCACAGGATGGGCAGGAGCGATTGTTTAACCGCAAGCCGAAGGAGACTGGTGAACGGCCGTAGCCGGTGCCGCTTACCCGTCTCGGCGTGCCAGGGATCGACGCATGGGGCCGGCAGCAGTCTCCGCAGGCGTGCGCGAGTCCTCGCGCCGCCGCCCCTACTTGCCCGGCACGCTGATCGAGAGCGGCTCGCAGTACGTCATCTTCATCACGAAATTGACCGAGACGTGAGCCATGACGGGAACCAGCTGTTTCTCCACGGCCGGCGCGTCGGCGGCCGCCTTGAGCGTGATGAAACCCTTGGTTTCTTCCGCCGTGAGGAGCGTCTTGGAGTTCGCCACATCGACGGAGACGCCCTGCGGCAGGCTGTTGCCGTACGGCTGCTCGAGGTGCTGATAGAGCACATCGAGCGTCACGTTCTGCTTCATGCCCGGCGCCCGCTCGACTTCCACCTCGACGCGCTGCGACTCCCCCGGCTTGAGCGTGACCGCCGCGGTGCTGAGCTTCACGGAGCGGATATCCATCGGCTCGGCGACCGACACCGTGTGCATCTCGACGGGGAAGTGTCCCCGGCCGCCGCCGGGCATATACAGCTCCTGAAGCGGCCGGGCGACGGCCGCGCGTGGCGCCGTCGCGGGGGCCGCGGCCGTGGCGCCTGATTGGGCCGGCAGCGCGTTTCCAC
The DNA here is from genome assembly GCA_041487215.1 of Planctomycetia bacterium. Taxonomy (GTDB): domain Bacteria; phylum Planctomycetota; class Planctomycetia; order JALXBF01; family JBGPMX01; genus JBGPMX01. The sequence continues at coordinate 7,490 of JBGPMX010000145.1, forward strand.
TGACGCGAATGTTGCTCGCCGCCTGCGCAGCGTCGGCCGCGGCGCGCAGGATGATGCAGCCGTCCGAGCGGTTCGCCACGATGCGGCCACAGGTGGCCGTAACGCCCGGCGGCAGACCCTCCACGCCGAGCTGGATATCGCCGGCGAAGCCGTTCTTGCGTGTGGCGCGGACATAGAGGGGCGCGGAGATGCCCGGCGCGAGCAGCGTCTTGTCCGTGTCCATCTCGAGCGCGAAGTACGGCTCGCTCCGAGTGATGGCCAGTACGTACGTGAACTGCGCGCCGCCGCGCAGGTGGAGGTCCCGGACCTCGATGCTGTACGTTCCGTCGGCTGGCGCCGTCCAGTTCTCCAGCCAGGAGTCGGCCTGGGTGATGCGGTCGATCTGCGTGTCGTCGGACTCCGCCAGAACGCCCCCCTGCGCGTTGAGGATGCGCAGGTTCGAGTCCAGGGCGGAACCGGCTCGCCGCGCGATCACCTCGAACGAGAACCGCTCGCCCTGCTTCGCGTCGAACGTGTAATGATCGATCTCCCCCTCCGCATCGATCCGGCCGTTCACCACGGCCGGTACTGCGACAGCCTGGGCCGGTCCGGCCGCCGCCAGCGTCTCGGCCGGCATGCGCGCCGCCGTTGCCGCGGCCGCCGCCGGAGCGCTCTTCAGCACGACCGGCAGCCGGTGTGCCCAGAGCAAGAACGCGTTGGCCGGCTGGCCGCCGACCAGCGGCGACACCGCGTGCAGGCCGGGCGCCGTATCGGCGGGGAGCGTCACGCTCAGCGACGGATCCGCCGGGAGGTTGAAGCCCACCAGTGCCAGCTTGGTCTCGCTCCCCGGCACGACGCTCGACGGGTAGGTCTGGGTGATCAACGGGCGGTTGTTGATCTCGATGGAATAGACCCAGTCCGCGTTTCCCTTGTAACGCACGTCGCGGATCTCGAGCAGGTAATCGCCCGCCTGGTCGAACTTGTAGAAGAGCAGGGGGTCTGCCGCGTAATAATTGTCCGAAGTTGCGAGCGTTCCGCCGCCCGCGCTGCGCAGCGTGAGGATCGGGTCGGCGTGCTCCTGCAGGTCATGGATCCTGTCTTCCAGCCTTTGCGCGCGCACGTGGAACGTGAGGGCCGTGCCGGCATCGGCGTGGAACCGGAAGCAGTCGACGTCCTCGGCCGCTTCGATGGCCCCGCACACCGTGCACGGGATCGGGATCGTCTGGGCCTTTTCGGGCGTGTTGTTGTCCGCGGCCTCGCTCACGACCGGATCGCGCACGACGACGATCTGGCCCAGCGTACTGACGCCCTGCGGAGTCACGATGCGAAAGTCGCGCACCCCCGGCACGGCGTCCGCCGCGGCCGTGAATCGCAGCTTGATCTTGGGGATGTTCGGCTTCGCAGCCGGCGCCTTGTCCGCCGGCTTGGTCTCGGCCGGGACAACCTCGCCCGTCACCCCCGCGCCGGACACGATCACCCGGGTGGCGCCATAGAGGTTGTACCGCGCCGACACTTCGTGCTCGGACGCCTGGCCGGCCTGGACGGCCACCGGGCGCACGCTCATGAGCATCGGGTACGAGTTGGGTGTCTGGGCGACGGCCAGCGCGGGAACGGCCAGGATGGCGAGTGGGACGAGATACTTC
>JBGPMX010000146.1:0-9095 GCA_041487215.1 Planctomycetia bacterium
CGCCTACAAGCTGCTGCGGCGCTTCGCACCCGGACTGGTCCCCGCGCCCGCACCGCGCGCGCTCGACGTGATCGCGCAGTGCCCGCTCGGGGCCCGCGGATCGCTCTACCTCGTGCGCTGCGGACCACGCCTGCTGGTGGTCGGCGCCACCGCTCAGCAGCTCACCACGCTCAGCGAGCTGGCGGATCCCGACGAGATCGATCAGGTGCTGGAACTGCTGCGCCCCGCGGGTGCGCAGGACGCCCGCCCGTCGCCGGATGCGACCCCGGGAGAGATGCCCGAGCTGCGGGCACGGGTGAACGGCTTGCGCGAAAAGATCCAGAGCTGGAAGAGGGTGTCGTGAAGGGGGACCGCCGAACGGTCTGCGCTCGATTCGCCGCGCCTTGTGGAGCGGACGCGAGCTGGTGCTCCACTATCCTGATCGGCTGGCTTTGCTCATGAACTTCAGGCTTTTGCATCGGGTGCGTGGCGCAACCGGCCGTCGCCGTGCCATCGCCTTTGCCGCCTGCCTGGGCGCGTCGCTCGCGTGCGTCCTGCTCGCGGCCGCCGCGCAGCCGGCTGGACCGACCGACGCGGCGTCGGATCGTTCCGCCGCCGCCAGCGACGGCGGCTCGTGGCTCGGTGACTGGCTAGCGCCGAATCGCGTGTCGGGCACGCTCGCGACGGTGCTGATGTTCTCGGCCCTGTCGCTGGCCCCGGCCCTGGTGCTCATGACCACCTCGTTCGTGCGCATCATGGTCGTGCTTTCCGTGCTGCGGCAGGCAATCGGCCTGCAGGGGCTGCCGTCGAACCAGGTTCTGTCGGCGCTCGCCCTGTTCATGACGGCCGCCATCATGTCCCCCGTATGGACCAGCCTGCACGACAACGTCCTCCTGCCGTACCAGGAGAACCAGATCACCTGGCAGGAGGCGCTCGATCGTGCGAAGCAGCCCGTGCACCGCTTCATGGCGCGGCAGATCGAACGCACCGGCAACGCAGACGACGTCTGGCTCTTTCTGGAACACACGCACACCGACGTGTCACGCGTCGCGTCGTACGACGACGTGCCGTTCACGGTGCTCGCCCCGGCCTTTCTCCTGAGCGAGCTGAAGACCGCTTTCCTGATCGGTTTCCAGATCTATCTGCCGTTCCTGGTCATCGACCTGATCATCTCCGCGGTGCTCGGCAGCATGGGGACGGTCACGCTGTCCCCCACGCTGATCGCGCTGCCGTGCAAGCTCCTGCTGTTCGTGATGGTCAACGGCTGGCATCTGGTCGTGGGCATGCTGCTCGAAAGTTTTGCGTAAGAGAGTGAGTGGTGCGTCCCGCGTGGTGGCCCGAGTGGTGAGTGGAGGCGTCCGGCCGGCTGGCACATCCTGAGTCTTCGAAGGTTGTGGTTCGAGAAGCAGATGGGAGATGAGCGACGGATGACGCCGGAATCGGTGCTGGATCTGACGCGCGAAATGATGCGGATCTGCCTGATCCTGGGCGGTCCGCTGCTGCTCGTGGCCCTGGTCGTGGGCCTCGTCTCGAGCGTGCTCCAGGCGGCGACGCAGGTGCATGAGCACACGCTATCGTTCGTTCCGAAGCTGCTCGCGCTGGCGGCCGCGATCCTGGTCGGCCTGCCGTGGTTGCTCGCGCGGCTCGCCGAGTATGCCAGCCGAATCATTGTCACCATTCCGCATCGGCTCTGAGAGCCGGCTGAGTCGCCGTCCGTGGGTCAAGCCTTCAAGTTGTTTTTTGGGGACGCATGCTGATTGTGCCGGACCCTGTGGCACTGTTCTGGCGCCTGCTTCCCGCGGCTGCCCGCGCGGCCGGCTTCGCGACGCTCATGCCGACGCTGGGCGTCGGCACGGGGCGCGCGCGGGCGGTCATCGCCCTGGTGCTCACCCTGCTGTTGCTACCCCCCGGCGAGGACGGCGCCGGGGCGCCCGCGGACCAGGCCGGCTGGCTGCCCGTTGTAGCGGCGGGCGGGTTCGGGCTGCTCTTCGGGTTTGCTTTACGCGTGGCTGTGATGGCCGTGGACCTGGCGTCGCAGTGCATCGAGCAGGCGCTCGGCCTGCCGCTGGCGTTTGATACGGAAGAACGGGCGGCGGGGACGCCCCTCGGTCGGCTTTATCAGATGACTGCGCTGGCCGTCTTCTTCGCGGCCGGCGGTCAGCGTGTGCTCGTCGCGGGGCTGCTCGATAGTGCCGCAGCCGGTCGGGCGCTTGGCGGCGGGGCGGGCGGCCTGGTCGAGGCCGCTACGCTGATGGTCGGCCAGGCGTGGTGGTTTGGCGTCGAGATCGCCGGGCCGATGCTTCTCGCACTGGTGACAACCGGCTTCGCCGCCGGGATGATCGCACGGGTACTTCCGCAATTCGCCGGTTCGGCGGCAGGAGCGCCCGGCCCGATTCTCACGGGGCTGGTGCTGGTGTTTTTGTCCGTGGCTGCACTCGGCTCGTCGCTGGGCACCGGCTGTGTCGCGTTCCTCACGGAAGCCGTCCGGCAGCTCAGCGCCGGTTGACAGGGGGCCCGTGCAGCCGGGCGCACGAGCGACCATGTGGCCCGCCACTCCATGGCGATCCCATGACCGCCACCGAGTGGCGGGCCACACTCGTTGGTGAGACGTGGAATTCGACGCGGAGCGGCGGAACCTGTTGGGGCCTAGCGCGAGCTAGGAAATACGGAGCTCACGCATGGCGGGAGATCACGACGGCACGGAGCGAACCGAGCCGGCATCGCCGCGGTTGATCGCACGGGCGCGTGAGCACGGCCCGCGACCCTACAGCCGGGAGCTGGTGGCCGCCTGCACCCTGGCCGCCGCGCTCGTCGCCGCTCGCTTCGCCTGCCGGCCGATGGTCGAGCGAGCGCTGGAGCAAGTGCGGGGCGATCTATCGCGCGCGCGGCTCGACACCACTCCTTCCGCCTTCCTGCTCGAATGCCGCCGGGACGCCATCGGGGTCGTACTTCGCCTGGCCGCGGTCCTGGCGCTCCCCGCGCTGGCGGCCGCGCTCGTATCGAGCGTCCAGACGGGTGGTGGGTTTCATCTGGAGCGGCTGGTGCCGGATCCGATGCGGCTCAACCCGGTCGCCGGTCTTGCCCGGATGGTCTCTCGCGAGCGCTGGGCGTTGTCGCTCGCGGCGCTCGGGAAGTGGTGCGCGGTCACGGGCTTTGTCGCCTGGTCGGTCTGGGGCGAGCTGGGGCAGATCGCGGGCGCGGCGTCGCGTTCGCGCGAGCTTCTGATCGGGCAATTTGCCGGCGCCTTCGCAGGCGTCTGCACGCGGCTGGTCCTCGTCTTGCTGGCCCTGGGCGCCCTGGATTACGGCCGGGCCTGGTGGGCGTGGCGCGCGGGCATGCGGATGTCCCGCGCCGAGCTCGTTGCCGAGATGCGGGAAGTGGAAGGCGACCCCACGTTGCGTGCGCGGCGGCGTGCGCGGCGCGCCGAGCGCGCGGGAAACGGCACTAGACACAAAGCAGGCGATCCAGTAATTTCCCACCTCCTTTCCTCTCTCCCTGCCAACAGACCGGTGGGTCGGCTGGTGCGTGCGCACGAACTGCACCGCCAAACCGCGCGCCGGGTTCATCCCTAGATATCGGAGAGCGGATGGTGCCAGCGCAGGCGAATGGCGGCTTATGGCCCCGGTTGGCGCAGCACCAGGGGCTGATCTTTCCCCTGGCGGTGATCGGCGCCGTCCTGGTGCTGGTGGTGCCCGTGCCGCCGCCGCTCATGGACCTTCTGCTCGCGGCGAACATCACGCTTTCGGTCGTGATCCTGATGACCACCATCAGTATCCGGTCGCCGCTGGAGCTGAGCGTGTTCCCCAGTCTGCTGCTTGGCACCACGCTGCTGCGTCTCGTGCTGAACGTGGCTTCGACCCGGCTGATCCTGACGCGTGCCGGGACGGCGGGGACGGCGGCGGCCGGAGGCGTGATCCAGAAGTTCGGCGAACTGGTCGCGGGGGACCGGATCGCCGTCGGTTTCGTGATCTTTTCCATCATCGTGGTGATCCAGTTCGTCGTGATCACGAAGGGGACGACGCGCATCAGCGAGGTGGCGGCCCGCTTCGTGCTCGACGGTATGCCGGGCCGGCAGATGGCGATTGACGCCGACCTGGGCGCCGGGCTGATTGACGAGGGGACGGCACGGCGGCAGCGCGAGGAGCTGCTGCGCAGCGCGGACTTCTTCGGGGCCATGGACGGCGCGTCCCGGTTCGTGCGCGGCGATGCCGTCGCCGGCATGGTGATCACCCTGGTGAACATCGTCGGCGGCCTGTACGTGGGCATCTTCGAGCACGGCATGACGCTGAGTCACGCCGCGGGCGTGTTCACGAAGCTGACGATCGGCGACGGGCTGTCCAGCCAGGTGCCCGCCTTCATCCTCGCGCTTGCCGCCGGCCTGGTCGTCACGCGTTCGTCGGTCCCCGCCAAGCTGGGGGACGAGGCGGTGCGGCAGCTGACCAGCTACCCGGAAGCGCTCCTCATGGGGGGGCTGTTCGCCGTGCTGCTCGCAGCGACCAACTTCCCGCGCGTGCCTCTCCTGCTGCTCGGCGCGTTCTGCGTGTTCGGCGCGCACCGCGTCGCTCGCCGCCTGCGCGAGGCGGCTCGGGCGGTGGCCGAGCGTCCGGTCGAGGCGGAGCCGGCGGTGCGGATCGAGGAGTTCCTGCAGGTTGATCCCATGGAGCTCGAGATCGGCTACGGCCTGCTGCGGCTGGCCGATCGTTCGCGCGGCGGCGATCTCATCGAGCGGCTCCAGCAGCTGCGTCAGCAGACCGCGCAGCATCTGGGCCTGATCCTGCCCAAGGTGCGGGTGCGCGACAATCTTGAGCGCCCGCCGCAGGACTACGCGGTGAAGATCCGCGGCCGTGTGGTCAGCCAAGGCACGATTCCGGCGGAGTGCTGGCTGGCGATCGTAGAGCGCCCCCCGCTGGTGGGGCTCTTGGCCACGCCGGCCCCGGAGGACGTGTTTGGGCCGGGCGCGTTCTGGGTGGACGCCGCGCGGCGCACGCAGGCCGAACGCCAGGGCTGCACAGTGCTCGACGCCGCCGGCGCTCTGCTGCACCACCTGCGCGGGGTCATCGAGTTCCACGCCGCGGACCTGCTGAGCCGAGACCAGGTGAAGCGGTTGCTGGACAGCCTGAAACAAACGTCGCCGGCGCTGGTCGACGAGCTTGTGCCCGGCCTGCTGTCGACCGGGCAACTCCAGCGTGTGCTCCAGAACCTGCTGGCCGAGCGGCGCAGCATTCGGGATCTCGAGACGATCCTCGAGGCGCTCGGCGACCACGCACCGCTGAGCAAGGACATCGAGGTCCTCACCGAGCAGGTTCGGAAGCGGCTGGGCCCCGCGGAACCGCACGCCGCTCCGCCGCTCCAGCCGGCCGCGGCGGCCGCGTGAGTGAACGGACGCCCAGCGGATCCGGGTGGAGCAGGCGTGAAGCGGCAGGAAGTCGTCGGAGTTTCATCGCTCTCGTGAGGCGCGATGCGGCATGAACATTCGAACGTTCGAAGCACGCTCGATGAAGGAAGGGCTGGCGCAGGTGCGAGCCGAGCTGGGCTCGGAAGCCGTGATCCTGCGATCGCGCGAGATCAAGCGGCCCCGCCTGCTGGGGCTCGCCTACCGCCGCTCGATCGAGATCACGGCCGGCACGGGGCTGTCCGCCACCGAGAAAGCGGCGGGGGCGCCGCCGCCGCGGGGCGCCGATCCCGCCGTCACCGAGCAGCTCATGGCGATCCACCGCATGGTCGAGGATCTCTGCCGGCGCAAGAAAAGTCCCACGCCGGACCTGCCTGCCGAGCTCATTCCGGTGTACGGCCGCATGATCGAGAGCGATGTGCATGAAAGCCTGGCCAGCGAGCTGGTCTGTAGGCTGCGCGACACGATGCCGCCCGCCGAGCTCGCCCAGGCGTCGCTGCTGCGTGAGCGCCTGGCGTGCCTGATCGAGCAGCACTGGAGCGTATGCGGGCCGATCGTGTGCGAGAGCGGCCGCTGCAAGGTGGTCGCGCTGGTGGGGCCGACCGGGGCGGGCAAGACGACCACGCTTGCCAAGCTGGCGGCGAACTTCAAGCTGCGGCAGAACCTGCGCGTGGGGCTGGTTAGCGCCGACACCTATCGCATGGGCGCCGTGGATCAGCTGCGCACCTACGCGGGGATCCTGGACGTGCCGATCCGGGTCGCGATGAATCCGCGCGAGATGGCGGCGGCGGTGAGCGAGCTGAGCGACCTGGACCTGGTCCTGATTGACACGCCGGGGCGCAGCCCACGAGACGAGTTGCGCATCAAGGAACTGCGTTCGTTCCTGGTAGAGGCCGGGGCGGCCGAAGTGCACCTGGTGCTCGCCGCCGCGGCGTCGCCGGCGAGCCTGCGGCTGGCCGTGGACCGGTTCGCGGTGCTGGGCACCAATTGCCTGCTGCTCACGAAGCTTGACGAGGCCGCGTCGCTCGGCGCGGCGCTCACCTGCGTGGTGCAGACCGGGCAGCCGGTCGGTTACGTGGGCAACGGCCAGGACGTGCCGGACGACATCGCCGTGGCCGACGCGGGCGAGCTGGCACAGCGGATCGTGGCCTGTGCGGTGCCGATGGACAATGTGGCGGCGCAGCGCGTGGCGGCGTGACGGCACGCCCCGGTCTCGTGGAATGGGATGCGCCGGGGAAACCCGGCTGAAAAGAATCATGAGCGCGGGCTCGGATGCCGATAAACCGGTAGGAGTTTCCTCTCCTCTCCCCGACTTCGGCCCCATCGCGACGAGGGAACGCCGCCGCACGACCCAATCTTCCGCGGGGCTGACGACGACCCGCGCCCGCCCGCACGAAGGAAGAGATCCGGCCACGAGGCTGGTCGGCCGCGGCCGGCCGCACGCCCGCATAACGCTGGACCCAGCGCATCGAACGCAGGAACGGATTCCTCTAGCTCGCTTCTTTGCCGAGGGAACTCGATGGCAACAGCTACCAGCGTGAACGTAATGGATTTCTGGCAGCAGTTCCGGGCGGAGCCGACCACCGAGCTGCGCAACCGCCTGATCGAGCGCTACCTGCCGCTGGTACGCTACAACGCGGAACGGATCTGGGCGCGGCTGCCGGACGGGGTCGAGATCGACGATCTGATCTCGGCGGGCACGTTCGGGCTCATGGACGCGATCGACGCGTTCGACCTGAGCCGCGGGGTCAAGTTCGAGACCTACTGCGTGCCCCGCATCCGGGGCGCGATGCTCGACGAACTGCGGACCATGGACTGGGTGCCGCGGCTCGTCCGCTCCAAGGCCTCCAAGCTCGAGGAGGCGCGCAAGTCGCTCGAGGCGGCCAACGGCCGGCCCCCGACCAACGAAGAGCTGGCCGACCGGCTCGGCATATCCGCCGAGGATTTCGAGAAGCTCGTGCAGGACGCCAGCGCGGTGGGCCTGGTCAGCCTCGATAAGAAGTGGTACGAGACCGACAGCTACAAGGACGTCCGCGAGATCGACATCCTCGAGGACAAAAAGAGCGAGGACCCCACGCTGCGGCTCCAGCGCAAGGACCTCATGAAACTGGTCACCAAGGGGCTGAACCGCAATGAGCGGCTCATCATTATTTTGTACTACTACGAAGAGCTCACCATGAAGGAGATCGGGGCCACGCTGGATCTGTCCGAGAGCCGCGTGAGCCAGATGCACTCGTCGATCGTGCAGCGACTCCAGTCGCAGCTCAGCCAGCGCCGGCCCGAGTTTGGCAACTGAACGTGCGACGGGACGGCTCGAGAGGCCGGGTGGGCCCCCGCCCATCCGGCAGATTCCGAGCGTCGAAGTCGCTGGCGTCCCGAGCGCGCCGGCAAGAACGAATACCACGAGCCAACCGGCTCTCGGCGGAATCCCCGCCCCTCGAGACAGAGGGTTCGGGTGAACGTCGCGCATCGCCGCGGCGTCCTCACCGCAGCCCTCTCCGCGAGGAAAGGGAGGAAGTCGATCGAGCCGGTCTCCAGGCCAAGCGGCCGTGAGAGCGCTTCTCTACCGGAACAGAGAAGAAGGCTCTCACGGCCGTTTTTGTTGGTTTCACTCCGCCGCGCTGGCTAGAAGGGGGCATGGCGGCTCCACCCGCTTTTCGTTCTCGCGCTGCCGTACATCCTGGGTGCGGGCGGCTTGTCGTTGCGCAGCCTCGTTACCGGACGGCCCGTGCGACGGCGGGCGTATTCGCCCGTCTGGACCTGGGCGGTGTTGGCGGCGATTGTCATGTTTGGAATATTGCGAAATCTTCCGTGGCAACCGTTCTGTGCGCTGGCGCCGCGCGGCTGAATTTGCGCCTCACCGCGTCGTTGGGTGCGGTTCGGATGTGGAGTGTGGTCGCGGTGAGCGATCGCTTTCGCTCTTGGCGCTCGGTTCGCGCTTTTCATCCAATGTGCAGTTCGACCAAGTCGCGGTCGTGCAGCACGTGATCGCGACCGACGCTCTGGCCGTCGTAGACGCCCGTCCCCCAGATGCGCGCAAACTTCAGCGCCCCGGCGACGTCGCGGTGCACCAGCCGAGCCATGTCCAGCACGGTGCTGCCTGCCGGCAGCGCGAACGGCTTCTCCATGTCGGCCGGCTTGCCCGGCGCTTTGGAATAGACGCGGATCACGTCGAGCAGCTCATAGATGCGATCGCGCAGCTCGTCCATGCCGCTGCCCGCGTCGGCGGATACGGCCACGATCGCGAATCGCTCGTTGAACCATTCCCGCGCGAGTGCCAGCCGCTCCGCGGCGCCCGGCGCGTCCAGCTTGTTGGCCACCATCAGCGTCTTCTTGGCCACGGTGTCCGCCGCATCGTTCGCCGCCGGGTGGCTGGTCAGTAAGACGCGTGACTTTTCCAGTCGGCCGACCAGTCCGTCGGCCTGCTCGATGCCGTCATCGCCGCTGAGGTCCAGCACGATGAGGGCGGCGTCCGCGCTGATCACCATGCCGGGCAGGTAGCCTTCGAGATAGTCCGGGGTGATCGGCGGAGTGTCGATGAGCTGCACGCGCGCATCGTTCCAGGCCATCATGCCGGGCTGCGGCGCGTGCGTGGTGAACGGGTAGGGAGCGATCTCGGGGTGGGCACTCGTGAGGCGCGCCAGGATCTGGCTCTTACCGGCATTGGGAGCTCCAAGCAGGATGACCTGGCCGGCTCCTTCGCGTGGAATCTTGTGAATGACCC
>JBGPMX010000147.1:0-9081 GCA_041487215.1 Planctomycetia bacterium
ACTGAAGAGGCCGCCTGGCTTCGATCGCTGGCAATAGCCGAATGCGACGCACTGTGCTGGTCGATTCTCTTCGACGAGGCCGGTGGCCCAACTACACCCACTCCGATGAGCGAACTGCTTACGCTGCGGGAACCCGGCGTGGATGTAGATGCCACCGAGACCTATCACTTCGCCGGAGTCTACTGTTTTGGTCGAGGCGTCTTCGGTGGTCAGCGCAAGATCGGGATGGAGTTTCCATACAAACGCCTCACCCGCTTGCGGGCTGGAAACTTCGTGTGCCCCAAGCTGATGGCTTGGGAGGGTGCCCTCGCCGTCGTCCCACCCGAGTGCGATGGTCTGGTCGTGTCCACCGAATACCCGGTTTTCGAAGTCAACGAAGACAGAGCGTTACCCGAAGTGATTGACGTTTACTTCCGCACGCCGGCTGTCTGGCCGCTCCTATCGAACGCGAGTACCGGAACGAACGTCCGTCGCCGACGCCTCAACCCGGCTGATTTTCTGGCCTACCGAATGCCGCTCCCACCGATGGCGACACAGCTTCGGCTCCGCGAAGTCAAGAAACGAGTGGATGCGATGAAACGGCTCCGAGCCGAGACCGATGCTGAGCTTGACGCCATGTTGCCGGCTGTTCTGGATCGGGCGTTCAACGGAGATCTGTAATGGCCAGGAAGCGAGACAAAAAGAAACAGCTAACAATTCCCGACCTATCAACTGACTCCGGCCGGTTCATCGAAGACCTTCAAAGAACGCTCGCATCTAGCCGTGCGCCGGATGAACCATCACTACCTACTCGGCCACGGCGCTATCCGGTCCGCCGCACGCCGGGTATGCTGGGCCCATTCGCTCTTCCTCTCGAGATGACCGATGTCCGGCGCGCGCGACACCACGCTCCACGCTCAGCCTGCCCCCGCCCGCTCGCTTGACCCGCGGCTGCGCTGGACGCAGATCACTGACGCGCCGCTGGCCGGCATGGCACTCGCTCGTGAAGCCGGATGGATCCTGGTCTGGGACGACGCGCACAACATGCAGGTGCTCGACCTGGGCGGCGAGCGGCGGGCGGCCAAGCGCGTGCCGAAACCGATCCTGCTGGCGGCGATGAGCGACGACGGCAGCCAGATTGTCGCGACCAGCCACGAGGGGGACATCTGGTGGCTCGGCAGGGAGCTTGATCTCCGGGTGCAGAAGGCGGGGACGAAGAACGCGATCGGCATCGCGGTCAGCCCGGACGGGCGATACATGGCCCTGAGCCTGAGCGACAGCCACACGCGGATTTACGACGTCTACGGCCGGCTCGTGAGCGACTTCGTCACGCAGCGGCCGCTCAAGCATCTCCAGTTCATGGCCGGCCGCGCCGTGCTCGCCGCGGCGGCGGAGTACGGCCTGGCGGGTTGCTACGAGCTGGACGGCGAGCCGCGCTGGCAGGACGCGCTCTGGTCCTCGACGGGGCATCTCACCACCAGTGGGGACGGCTTCGCGATCCTGGTGTGCTGCTTCGGCCATGGCCTGCAACGTTACGCCCTGGACGGCACCAACGAGGGGGCCTACCACCTGGGGGGCAGCGTGGCACGCGCGTCGATCGATTACGACGGGAAGCTGTTCGCCGCCAGCACGCTCGAAGGGGAGGTGCTGATCGTGAACGCGGTCGGGCACGTGCTGTGGCGGCAGCAGCTGACGAAGCCGGCTCGAGCCGTGCTGCTGGACGGTCCCGGCCGCACGCTGGTCTGCGGCCAGGAGACCGGCGAGTTCTCGGTGTTCGACCTGGTCGCCGCTCCGGCCGTCGCGCGGCCGGGAGCGGCCGAGCCGGCCGGCGCGGCGGGGCGGCCCGCCCCCGCCCTTTCCGCCGCGGCATCGGCCGCCACGGCGGAGACGCGCGTCCCCGAATCGCAGCTGCGCGACCCCGTCTGGAAAACGACTCTGTTCGAGAGCGAGGCGCAGGCCGAGACCGCGGTGCTGGCGCTCGTGCACGACCCGGTGCGCATCGTCGTCTTCACGAACCGGCGCCGCTTCGAGGTGCTCGATGCCGCCGGCGAGCGCATGCACGTGAGCGACATGCTGAGCGGGGTCGGGCGGTATCTTGACGCCGACGGCGGCCTGGTGCTCGCCGCGACCGACCGCGAGATGGCGCTCTACGATGTGGCGCGCAACGCATCGACCCGCTTCCCCGATCACCTCGTTCAGATCAGCCATATGCGGATCGACACCGCCGCCGGCCACATCGTCACCGTGGAAGAACGCGACCGGCTGAGCCGGTTCGATCTCGGCGGGCGGCGCCGCTGGGTGGCCAATCTGGACCGGCCGGTCGAGGCCCTGGCCATTGGCCGCGCCGCCACGTCGGCCGTGACTACGGAAGACGGCCGGCTGATTGTCTTCGACGGCGACCAGCATCGACTGGGCGAGTTCGCCACGCGGCCTGCCGAATCGCTCGCCCTCGTGCAGCTCGGCGCGCGCTGGATCACGCTCGCCGGCAAATCCCAAGTCGTACGTGCCCATCGGGTGGACGGATCGGTGGAGTGGGAAACGCCTATCCCCACCGAGGCGTGGCGGCTCGAGCGCGTGGCCAACCACGTGATTGCGCGCGCCATGAGCGGCCGGTCGTACGTGCTGAGCGCACGCGGCGAGCTGGTTCTGGATACCAGCGAGCTCCCCTACGAAGCCCAGCTCTTCGCCACGCCGGCCGGCGCGCCGCGTGCGGTGTTCTGGCGCGCCGGCAACCTCATGATCACGGACTGGACCGGCCATGTGGCCTGGCGGCACCTGGTGCCCGACCCACCGGGGGTCATCGTCGCCGGCTTCGCCGGGGTCGCGTGCGCCGTGGGGCGCGATCTGGCATTCTTTCCCGCGTAACCCGGTCGGCGCTCCGGACGAACCAATTTCATACCATTTTGTCCAGATTTAGTATTGCGGCTCATCCGTAGTTGACCTGGCCGAGTGATATTTCGAACGGGGCCACAACCGGGTCCCCTTCGCTTTGACAACGCGAAAGCACCACAGTAGCCTGGGGGCTTGGGCCGCGGAAACGCATGGGGTTGGGGCAGAGTCTCCCGAATGTACGACCGACTCGGAAAACTCGTGGCACGACATTGGCCCTGGGTGCTCGTCGCCTGGGTCCTGGGCGTGCTTGCCATCAAGTGGGCTGCGCCCCCCTGGCACACCATCAGCCAGGACGACGACATCAAGGCGTTTCCGCCCCATTTCAACAGCGTCGTCGCGCACGAGCTGCTCGAACGCGCCTTTCCCAAGGACAAGTTCAACAGCCAGGCCGTGGTGGTCGTCGAGCGCAGCGACGGGCCGCTCTCCGAAGCCGACATGCAGTTCATCGACGTGCTGGCCGCTCGGCTCGATCGGGTCGAGGAGGGGGGCAAGCAGGTCGACGAAAACGGCCGTGCCGTACGCGACGAGTACGGGCTGGGCCCGTTCGTCACGCCGACACGGAGCGCCGAAGGGCAGCTGCTCAAGAGCAAGGACCAGCGCGCGGCGCTGCTCTTCGCGCCCGCCGAAGCGACGTTCATGTCGCAGGCGGTCGTTTCTACGGTCAAGGCGCTGCGCGGCGCCGTCGACGAGATGCGGCGCAACGGCGAGGTGCCCGCCGGCATCCGGGTCGCCCTGACCGGGTCCGCCGGCGTGGGTGCCGACCTGCAGATCGCCTCGGACGAGAGCCTCGACCGTTCCTTGCGCGTGACGATCGTCCTGGTGGTTCTCATCCTGCTGGTCGTCTATCGCTCTCCCATCGTCGCGTTCATTCCGCTCGTGACCATCACGATTTCGGTGGTCACGGCTATGAGCTTCATGGCCCTGCTCACGCTCGTGCCGTGGATGCATTTTCAGGTCATGAAGATCACGGACATCTTCGTGATCGTCGTGCTGTTTGGGGCGGGCACGGACTACTGCCTGTTCCTGGTATCGCGGTACCGCGAGGAGCTCGAGCATGGGGCGGACCGGCCGACGGCCGTGCACCATGCCATCCGGGACGTTGGCGGTGCTCTGGCCGCCAGCGCGGCCACGGTCGTGTGCGGGCTGGGGATGATGGTCTTCGCCGAGTTCGGCAAGTTCCGCTACACCGGACCGGCTGTGGCGATCAGCCTCGCCGTGGCCCTGGTGGGCGCGCTGACGCTCACCCCCGCGCTGCTGCGGATGCTCGGACCGATCGTTTTCTGGCCCTTCAAGATCCGCCGGATCGAGCGGCCCGAGCTGAAGGAGGACGCGGGGCAACGGTTCTGGGATCGCGTCAGCCACGGGCTGGTGCGCCGGCCCGGGGCGATCTGGGGAGCCAGTGTGCTGGTCATGATCCCGTTCGCGATCTGGGGCACTCAGCTCATTCCGACGTACAACTTCCTGGCCGAGCTCGATGAGAACCGGGACAGCAAGGTGGGCGCGGCCATCATGGGAACGCACTTTCCGCCCGGCCAGCTCGGCCCCGTCACCGTGCTGGTGCAGGACCGCGACATCGACCTGCGATCGCCGGCGGCGCAGAAGGACATCGCCGAGCTGACGCGGCGGATGCGGGAGGTGGCGCCGGACCGGATCGCCTTGGTGCTCAGCGCGACCAGCCCGCTCGGCGAGCCGCTCGAGCCGGAGACGCCCGCGGCCGCCGCCGCGCCGCCGAAAGGCGAGAACGCGGCGCCGCCCGCCGCGGCCGGCAGCGGCAATCCTCTGTCGGGCTTCCTGAGAGGATTGGGCAACGCACAAAGAACCGCCACCAACACCGCGCTCGAGGCGGCCCGGAAGAAGGCCAACGAGTACTACATCAGCTCGGTGGCCGACGGGCACGTGATGCGGATGATGGCGATCTTCGCAGTGGATCCGTTCTCCGACGAGGCCATGCAGCTCACCGATCGCCTCGATGACACGCTGGCCCGTTTCCGCGGCACGACTCTCTCGAACACGCGGCACGCGTTCGCCGGCCTGACGTCCAGCACCTACGACCTCAAGAAGATCACGCAGTCGGATCAGAAGCGGATCAACTGGATGGTGCTGGTCGCGGTGTACATCATCCTGATCGTGCTGTTGCGGCGGCCGCTCATTTGTCTCTATCTGATGTTCACCGTGCTGCTCGGCTACTACGCCACGCTGGGCGTGACCCAGGGGGTGTTCGAGATGCTGCACCATTGGCAGCATCCGGGCGAGGTGTTTCTGGGCCTCGACTGGAAGGTCGCCTTCTTCCTGTTCATCATCCTGGTGGCGGTTGGGCAGGACTACAACATTTTCCTCATGGCGCGTGTGGTCGAGGAGGAAGAGAAGCGCGGGCCGGTCGAGGGAGTGCGCATGGCGGTGGCTCGCACCGGGGGGATCATTACCTCGTGCGGCGTCATCATGGCCGGCACGTTCGCGTCGATGGCGACCGGCACCCTGGCGGCGATCATCCAGCTCGGGTTCGCGCTGGCGTTCGGCGTGCTGCTCGACACGTTTGTGGTGCGGCCCGTTCTGGTGCCGGCCTTCCTGCTGGTGGTGCATCGCCTGCGCGCCGGCCGCCGCCCGCCGCCGGCCGCCGCGCCGCCCGCGGGCCGGCACACCCCGGCGCGGCATCCCGAGCACATCGAACCCGGCCGCACGATGCGCCTGCCGGGCAGCCGGTTCGCGGTCGTCTCGCACTGGCTGCGCCGCATGCTCAATGCCTAGGACTCGCCGAGTGACGGCGTATGACCAGTCTCATCGCTCTTCGACCAACCTGGGTCGCCCTGCTCGCCACCCCTGTCTAGAATTGTGGCATGGACCGCCTCGCGTACGGTGACGTTACCTGGGCCAGGATGATTCGTGCCGTGGAGAAGGTGCGGCAGCGTGTCGAGCGGGCTGCGGCGGCACTCGACCAGGCCGGGATCCCGTATGCAGTTGTCGGCGGCAATGCCGTCGCTGCGTGGGTCTCACGGGTGGACGAAGCGGCAGTTCGCAACACCCGGGACGTGGATATCCTGATGCGACGGGCGGACCTCGAGCGCGCCAAGGAGGCGCTGGAACGCGCGGGCTTCGCCTATCGCCGCGCGGCTGGTATCGACATGTTTCTGGACGGCCCTGGGGCGAAGGCCAGGGATGCACTCCACATCGTCCTGGCCGGCGAGAAAGTGCGTCCCGACTACGTGCTCCCGACGCCCGACGTGAGTGAGTCGGAAGCGACGACCGCCTTCCGCGTGCTGAGCCTGGAGGCCCTGGTGCGCATGAAACTCACCTCGTTTCACCGCAAAGATCAAGTGCACATTACCGACTTGATCGAGGTGGGGCTGATCGATTCCAGCTGGCTAGCCCGCTTCCCGTCCGAGCTAGGCGGTCGCTTGAGGCAACTCCTGGACGATCCGCACGGCTGAGTCGTGGAACCGTTACGCCGCTGCTCTGTGGCGGACCGCCTGGTTGTTCCATGGTTATCCCTTTGAGGCAGCCGGTGATGCGGGCCCTGCGATCGTTCGTGCCCCTGGTACTCGTCGCGGTCGGGTGTACGCGGACCGCCCCCCAGGTTGTCGTATACACGGCGCTCGACCGCGAGTTCTCCGAGCCGCTCTTCGCCCCGTTTGAGAAACAGAGCGGTATCCGAGTGCGCCCGAACTTCGACACCGAAGCGACCAAGACGGTCGGGCTCGCCAACCGCATCGTGATCGAGGCGGAAGGGGGGCGGCCGCACTGCGACCTGTTCTGGAACAACGAGATCCTCCAGACCCTGCGGCTCCGCGCCAAAGGACTGCTGCGGCCGATCCACCCGGCGAACGCCGAACCTTACCCGCGCGAGTTCAAGGCCGCGGACGGCACCTGGTACGGCTTCGCCGCGCGCGCGCGCGTGCTGATCGTGAATACCGAGCTGGTCGCCGAGGACGACCTGCCGCGGAGTATCTTTGATCTCACCCGGCCGGAGTGGAAGGGGAGGCTGGGCATCGCCAAGCCGCTGTTCGGCACGACGGCGACGCACGCCGCTTGCCTGTTCGCTGAGCTCGGTCCCGAGCGCGCGCGGCGCTTCTTCCTGGACCTGAAGGCGAACGGCGTGCAGATCCTCGCGGGCAACAAGCAGGTGGCGCGCAGCGTCGCGGACGGCGCGCTGGCGGTCGGCTTCACCGATACCGATGACGCGATCGACGAGCTGGAAAAAGGAATGCCCGTCCGCATCGTATATCCGGACACGGCACCGGATGGGCTGGGCACGCTATTCATCCCGAACACGCTGGCCGCGATCCGCGGCAGCCCGAACCCCGCGTCCGCCGAGCGCCTGGCCGATTACCTGCTGAGCCCCGAGGTCGAGACGGCGCTGGCGACCGGGCCTAGCGCGCAGATCCCGCTCAACCCCGGGGTGGCCGCCGAGCTGCGCGTGGAGACGCCGGCCACCGTGCACGCGATGCCGGTCGATTTCGAGCGTGCGCTCGCGCATTGGGACGAAACGGTCCGCTTCATGGCCGAGCAGTTCACCGCACCCTGATCCGTAGGACGGACAATCCTGTCCGTCCTATCAGGTGCGGACACCGCGAGCCGCAGCCCGGTTTGCGATGGCGTGGCGGGCCCGGTAGACTGGCTGTTTCCCCGAGGTGGCGAGGCGATGCACATTCCCGACGGGTTGCTGGACGCGAAGACCTACACCGCGGCGTACGCCGCGGCCGCGCTGCCGGTCGGCTACGCGCTCTACCGGGTGCGCCGCGAATTCGCGGACCGCACCGCCCCGCTCATGGGGGTGGTGGCCGCGTGCCTGTTCGCCGCCCAGATGATCAATTTCCCGGTCCCCGGCGGCACGTCCGGACACCTGCTGGGCGGAGTGCTCGCCGCCGTGATGCTGGGGCCGTGGAGCGGGCTTGTCGTACTCACGGTGGTGCTCGCCGTCCAGAGCGTGCTGTTCAACGATGGCGGCATCACGGCCTTGGGTGCCAATATCCTGAACCTGGGCGTGATCGGTTCGCTGCTGGGTTATGCGATCTTCGATCCGCTGCGGCGCTGGGTGGGCGGGCAGGCGGGCACGGTGGCCGGATCGGTGGTGGCGGCCTGGTTCTCGGTGGTGCTGGGCGCCACCGCGTGCTCGGTCGAGGTCTCCCTGGGCGGCACGCTGCCGCTCGGGCCCACGCTGGCCGCGATGCTGCTCGCGCACACGCTGATTGGGATCGGCGAGGCGATCATTACCGGCATGGTGGTGTCGTTTGTCCTGGCCACGCGACCGGACCTTGTGCATCGATCGAATCGGCAACATGGCGTCGTAGCCCGGTCGGCGCAGGTGGTGATCGGCGGGCTGGCGATTGCGCTGGTGATCTCCGTGCTGCTCTCCCCCTTCGCCTCGACGCTGCCCGACGGGCTGGAGTGGGCGCTGGCGCGGCTGGGGCACCCGGCGCGCGGTACGCCGCTGCTGGGGGCGCCGCTGCCCGACTATCGCGTGCCGGGGTACGAGCGGTTCGAGATGGCGGGATCGGCCGCCGCTGCGCTGGGCACGCTGGCGGTTTTTGGCATTGCGTTCTTGCTGGCGCGCGGGCTGCGTCACCAGCCGGCCTCGGGACACACACCGGATGCAAGCTGACTTTCTCGACCGATACAGCCGGGGGACCAGTCTGGTTCACCGCCTGGATGCCCGGCTGAAGATCGTTCTGGCCGTGGGCCTGGTCATCGCCGTCGTGGCGACCTCGCTCGGCCACTGGCCGTTCTACGCGCTCGAGGCGGCGCTGGTGCTCGCGGTGTACGCCGTTGCGCGGCTCCCCTGGCGCTACCTTGCGCTACGGCTCATGGCCGTGCTGCCATTCCTGCTGATGCTGTCGGCCTCGGTGCCGCTCGCGCACGCGCTGGACCGCGGCTGGGACCTGGCCGCGCAGCTCTTTGTCCGCTCGCTGCTCTCGCTGACGGTCATGATCACGCTGGTGTCGACCACGCCGTTCAGTGTGCTGCTCGGCGGGCTGGGACGGCTGGGCATGCCGCGCGTCGTGCTCTCGATCCTGGCCTTCATGTACCGCTACATGTTCGTCCTGACCGACGAGTTGGAGAAGATGCGCCGCGCGAAGCTGGCACGCACGTTCTACCCGAGCTTCTGGGCAGAGATTGGGCTGATGGCTCGCTTCGTGGGCATCCTGTTCGTGCGCGCGTTCGAGCGCGCGGAGCGGGTCTATGCGGCGATGTGTGCGCGCGGCTGGAACGGCGACA
>JBGPMX010000148.1:0-9080 GCA_041487215.1 Planctomycetia bacterium
CTTGACGCCCAGGTCCTCCAGGGAGTCCTGCATGCAGGCGGAGATGACCAGGTCGCCGTGGAGGACCGGGCTGTTGGCGTGTCCCCACCAGATGGTGTAACCGCCGTGGTCGGCCTGGAGGTTGCGCTGCCAGAGCCGGCGGCCCGCGAAGTCGTAGGCGGCCAGGTCGCCGTTGCCGAAGTGCACGATAACATTGGTGCCGTCCGTCACGGGCGAGGGGCTGGCCAGGTTGTGTAGCCGGTGAAATTTCTGGTGCGCCCGTTCGCTCTCGTCCTTCTTCCGCAGCGGCATGCGCGTCGCTTCACCGCTGCCGATCTGCCTGGTCCAGGCGATACGCCCGGTGCTCTTGTCGATGCGCAGCAGGAGCAGCCGATCCTCTTCGTGGCTGGTCACGAAGATCGCATCGCCCCAAATGGCGGGAGTGCTCGTGCCCCACTCGGGCAGCTTGGTCTTCCAGGCAATCCCTTGCTGTTCCCCCCATCGCACGGGCAGGCCGGTTGCGTCGCTGACGCTGGTGCCCTGCGGGCCGCGCCACTGCGGCCAGTTCCCGGCGTGTGCCGTACTGGACCAGCAAATCCAAGCCGAGAGCACCAGGCTGACCGCCACGGCGCCGCGTGCGGATCGGTTCATCGCGTTCCCCTCGAAGGTGTCTTGTGTTCAAAGTCCGGGTCCGCCCGCGACGGCCCCCGCCCGCGGCGGTCGGCTTGCGGCCAGTAGCCATCACGCTCCGCGTGATGTAGCCGTCACGCGGCGCGTGACAACTACATTATTCTCCCGGCCGCGTGATTACATCCTGGCGATTCTATCAGGCGGGCGAACGGTGCAGCAGTGCCCAGGGGGAACCTGGTTCGGCGCGGGTCTCCGGACGACATCGCTGCCGTGACCCGTTCGGCACTGGTCTCCGGACCCCGCCGCTCTGCCGACCGAAGGTCTCCCATCTGATCCATGGCCGCGGAGCGGCGGAAGATGTTAGCCCACGGCGCGAGCCGTGGGACCTGTTCCGTCATTCTTGGAATGACACGTGGCAGGTTGTCATCCTGAGCGGAGCGAGGAACGAGCGCAGCGAAGGATCTCGGTGCGACAAAAAGAGTTCGCCGCTACGCAAGCACGGCCGACTCCAAGAGGGTTGGTCAGCGCCGAGATTGAGTTTTACGCCGCTGCAGTGCGGCGGTATCATCGCGGCGGATGCGCGTCCGCAGCGCCCTAGTCTCGCGGATACGCAGCGATCGCCCCGTTCGGAGAACAAGCCGTGAGCCGGATCGCCGCCCCCGTGGGGGCGAAGCCTGACGCGACGCGAGATGCTTCGGGTGGCGGCGCTCGGCGCAGCGGGGTGGAGCCTGCCGCGGCTGCGAGGCGCGTGGACCGTTTTCAGTTTTCCATCGCAAACCTGATGGTCGTCGTACTTCTCGCGGCGATCGTCTTCGGGCTGCTCGCGATCGTCGAAATTCCACTGGCCGCCCTGCTGGTTGTGCTGGCCGCCTTAACAGCCGGGGTCCTATCGGGCCGAGTCGTGATGCTCCTACCGTTCAAAGATCGAGTTGGCGTGGCGCTCGGATGCGGCTCCGCGGGCGTCGGCGCCGTCATCTGGCTCGGCGGCTCGGGGCGCGAAACGGATCTCGGGCTGTGCCTGTTCCTGTTCGGCCTGCTAATCCTCGTCGTCACGTTCCACGCCTGGATGAAGCGATGAGCGGATACGCCAGGCCGCCCCGCCGCAGCACGAGGAGACTGAGGGCTACTGCCGAACGGGTGCCTTGGGATCGTTCCGGCCCATTTACATACCCCTCGAATCCGACAGCCGCGTTCGGAGCAGCTCGAGCGCCTTGTCGAGCGGTGGGTCGGCCGGGGCGGTCGATGCCGCTTCCGCGCGATCCCTTTCGCGCCGCCAGCGGTACCACGCGGTCAGTTGCTCCCGGTCCATCGCCACCGCCTCATCGGGCTGGACTCCCCAGTCGGCTCGTGGGTCGGCTGGCGGCGCAGCGGCGTCGGGCCCACGACGGTCGTCGGCGCGGCCCGGCCGGACGAGCGCGCGCCCGTCGCCGCGCTCCATCACACCGGTGCGGAGCACAATGGCGCCCATGCCGTCGGACAGCTCCACCGCTGTGCGAACGTAGGCGTCACCCGCCGTCCGTTCCCCCACCAGGATGGCACGGTGATTGTCCTGGAGCGCCGCCGCCAGGAACTCGGCTTCCCCGCGCGTGTACGGGCTCACCAGCACCACCAGCGGCCAGCCCTTGAGCAGGGAGTCCGGCCGCGCGCGATACACCGTCGCTTCGCGTCCGGGTTGCCGCAAGCGGCCGATCACTCCGTCGTCCAGCAGCTCATCGGCCACGAGCACCGGGTACTCGAATCCCCCCTGCACTCCGGACCCGCGCAGGTCGAGCACCATCGCGCGGAATCCCTGCGTCTCGAGCGTGCGCGCCACCTGCCGCAGCTCGTGCAGGGTGCTGATGCCGATCATCTCCATACGTACGTAGGCGATTGGCTCCGAATCGTTGACGTGAAAGTCCCAGGTGTCGTCCGCGAGCCGGCGAACACCCACGAGGGATTCGAACGGCACCGGGCCACGCGTCATCGCGAGCGTGCGCGTCTCCTCCGACTTGGAGTGCCGCACGAGCAATGTCACGGGCGTCCCTTCGTCCCCGCGCAGCATCTCGATCACCTTATCCAGGCGGACCCCGCCCGTGCTCACGCCGTCCACGTCGAGGATCAGGTCGCCGGGTTTGGCGTCGGCAAGGCGAGCCGGCCCGCGCGGGAACACGCTCATGATCATCGGATGGCGCTTGTCCGCGTCGTCGATTCCCAGCGCGATGCCGATCCCTACGTAACGATTAGCGCGAACCTGCTCTTCGACCCGGTGTGCCCGGGCGGGAACAAACTGCCCCGCGGGGACGGTCGCTAGCATGCCTTCCAGGGCCGCCGCCTCGAACTCCTCGTCCGATGCGTTGCCGCTGGCACGGGCCGCGTTCCAAACTTCGCAGAGGAGTTGCCGGAGACCGTCCGGCGAGAGATCGGACAGCCGGCGGCTCAGCTCGTGTGGGATAGGCTGGTTGGACTTGGCGAGTAGTGCCTGCGCCGTCCGCAGCACCATCTCCTGCCGCGTGGGCGGATCGATGTGCTGCTCGAGTACGAGGTCGGTTGCGGCCAGGGCGCGGCGTGCGAACGCATCGCCGTCCATCGCTCGCTGCTGGGCAGGCTCGTCGGCTGAGTTTCCCTCGGCGTGACACAGCGCGGCGGCGGCAAGCGGGAGAGCGGCCGCCAGGAGGATCCGGCTGGACAACCGACACGGGCGACTGAAGAGCGGCATCGTCAGACTCCTTTCGCCTGCCTTCGTTTCGGCCGAGCAACGCGCTGTTGGATTATCCTATACCGGATCCGGCCGGGTTAGGGCCCGCGCAAAAATAACTTGTACCAATAGACCTACCCATGGAGCGACTGCGCGATCCACGGCCCGTGACGACGTGCGAGACAAGCGCGGAGCGACAACGAGCTTCGTGCAGGGAGCTCGCCCGCAGTGGCTCCATTTCCGGCCGGCACACGCGGCCGGGCCCGCTTGGAAGAGAGAATCCGCCGAGCTTCGTGGCCGTTCGGGTCGGGCGACGTGAAGCACACTCCACACTCCATCCGCGGCGAATTCTCTCTTTCAAGTGGGTCCATTGGTCAAGTTATTTTTGCGCGGGCCCTTAGCGATTTTTCGGAAGCCGCGCGGGCTCATAGACGCGAACGTAGTCCACAACCATCCGGGCGGGGAAGATCGTGTCATCGACTCCCTTCTCTCCGCCCCAGCTGCCGCCGACCGCGAGGTTAAGGATCAAATAAAATTTTTTGTCGAACGGCCAGGCCGCCTCGCCACCAGCGGGCCGCAGGAAACTGAAGTACTTGGTGTCGTCCACGAAAGCGTCAATGCGATCGCGCGACCACTCCAGCGCATAAACGTGGAAGGCGCTCGTGCAGTCGGGCACCCGCGTAACAGCGGTCTTCTGCGTGCCCGCGAGGTGGTTGTACAGCTTGGTATGGATGCTCGCGTGCACCACGCCGGGATCGAACCCGACGTGCTCCATGATGTCGATCTCGCCATCATCGGGCCAACGCAGCTTGGGAGTTGCGGCCAGCAACCAGATGGCCGGCCAGGTTCCGCGCCCCGCTGGCAACTTGGCTCGGACTTCAATCCGCCCGTACCGCCATTCGGCTTTTCCTCGCGTGACGAGCCGCACCGAAGTGTAAGCGCTCTTCTCGAAAGGTTCTCGGCGCGCCTCGATAATCAGCATGCCGTCTTCTACGCGCGCGTTTTGGGGACGGTCGGTATAGAACTGCAACTCCTGATTCCCCCAGCCGTGACCGCCGGTGTCGTAGCCCCACCGGGTCGGGTCCGGGGCGCCGGCGTTATCAAACTCGTCGGACCAGACGAGCCGCCAGCCCGGTTTCTCCGGCACGGCGGATCCATCCGTCAGGCCGGCTGGTCCCCGAAGGACCTGCCAGGCAATCGTGATGATGACAAGCGGTGGGCACATCATGATGATTCGGTCTTCGGACCTTTTCGTAGGTAGAATCACTCCCCACCTCGGTTCAAGATGGTACGCGATCCTCTTCTCTGTTGCGGTGGCCCAGCGAAAGAGATTTGACCAGGCAAGCAGGTCCGGATCAACATAGGCCGGAGCAAGGCGGCAACCTATGCGTTATACTTGCGGAAATCGGTGCGTCCCCTTACCCGTACCCGGAGACATACCCTGTGGCGAAAAACAAGCGATCGCCAAAGCCCGGCGGAGAGAAGGTCAACAAGTCGGCGGCGATTCGGGCAGAGTTAGAGAAGAACCCCAGCGCCAAGCCGTCGCAAGTAGTGAAGGCGCTGGCGGAGAAAGGCATCCAGGTCAGCCCGACGTTCGTTTCGGTAGTCAAGTCGAAAGACGGGAAACGAGCTGGATCGACCAAGCGGGGCCCGCGAGCCAAGGGCAAGCGGAGACGAGCACCGGGTCGCAACGGAACGCCGATGCACCTGCACGAAGCGGATCGCAACTACGTGAGCTGGCTCAAAGGCATTAAAGCGAGCCTGGAGTCACAGTTGGCAGCAGTGGGCAGGCGCCTGACGGCGTTCGCACGAAGCGAGCGGTGATCCGTGGGTTCGGCATGCTAAAGTTGGACTGTGGCCAAACTGTCGGAGGCAGATTCCATGGTCTGCTCAAAGTGCGGAGCGGAGATCCCTGAAGGCCAAGAAGCGTGCGTCGTTTGCCTCACGGCGATCGCACGCCCTGGCCTGCTGACCCGCTTCTTTCACTGGTTCCGCCTTGCCGCGTCCCCGCCCACGACCGCTCGCCGGAGCACGGTGCGGGTAGTCATCCGGGGAGCCACCACAGGCAAGCAGAAGGTGCTTCGCTCGCTGGCGGACGTCCCGCCGGACATCCGCGCCAAGATCGAAGACACGCTCGCCGGCATCCGGGAGAGCTCGGTGGTTCGCACGTTCACGGTGCGAGACGCCGCCGGGCGCGAACAGACCTATCGGTCGGCCGACGAGATGCCGCCGGCCATCCGCGCCGCTTACGAGAGGTCGCTCGTCCTGAAAAGGAATCCCCCCATCTCAGCGTAGGTGCGGCGTGCCTTGGGCGAGCCGGTCGGACGCGGCACCGCCCCCGGCCTGTGCCGCGGCGTCGACGCTGACGGCGTCGCCACGCGGTCCGCGCCAGGCCGGCCAGTCGTCCGGTCGCATTTCGAGCGCCGTTTCTTCAGCGCGCGGCGTCACGGCGCCGGGTCCTTCTCGCTCAGCCCCACCTCGCCAGCCAAGCGGGTCAGCACGTCGAAGCGGGAGAACACGCTCTTGTCCTGCGTCGGTCAGCCGCGGTAGTGTCACATCGCAGTCACCGTGCCCGGCATCGTCGCGCACGCCTCGGCGCTGCGACGCGGCGTTCAGCTCAAGATTCCGAGCTACGATGGATGACGCCACGGACGCGCACGCGCGACGCTCCCTGATGGAACAAGCCCGAGCAGACCCGGCACCGCACACTTCGACTTGGCCGCTCGCGGCGTTTCGGCTATAGTCCGGAGCCCCTGGCCGCCCGCAGGACAGAGGCGCCGCCCGCGCTGCAGCCCGCACCGGGCGAGCGGCACAATAGGGATGCTTGTGCTATGGAGCTTCGCGATGGATCGCCCCCCCATCTCCACAATGCCGATACTCCGTATCCTGGCGACGCTCGGGACGCTGGCGGTCGCGTTGGGTGGAACGCCGCATGCCGCAGAGCGCGAGTCGGAAACGCGCCGCTTCCGGATCCTGGTGGACGGCAAGCCGGCGGGTGAGTACCACATGGTTATCGATCGCGCTGACGATGGGTCCTTGACCATGTCGGGTGAAGCGGATGTCCGCGTCCGCTACTGGATCGTTCATTACAACTACTCCTACCGGGGTTCGGAGACGTGGAAGGACGGCCGGCTCTTGCGGCTCGAGAGCACGGCAAACGACGACGGCAAGAGTTCTACGACCCACGCGGTGGCCCAGGAGAGTGGGCTGCGTGTCCGCGCTGGCGGTGCGGATTCGGTCGCATCGCGCGACGCCTGGACTAGCACATACTGGTGCCTGCCGCGGCCCGCGCTGCGCGACGGAGACGTGCGGATCCTCGACGCCGACACGGGGCGGGAGATCCGCGGCACGATCCGGCCGCTGGGATGGGACCGCATCCGGGCCGGCACGCAGACGCAGAACTGCGCGCACTACCGCGTCCGTGGGGGCGTTCAGGTCGAGCTGTGGTACGACGCGCGCGAGCGGCTCGTTCGGCAAGAGTCTGTGGAAGACGGCCACCGCACGGTCCTGGAGCTCACCGCTCTGGAGCGTTGAGCTGCGCCGGCGCAAGGATGCGAATATGAGAGCATTGGTCACGGGGGCCAGCGGCTTCGTGGGCAGCCACGTGGTGGACGCGCTGGTCGCCGGCGGGTGTGCCACGCGCGGCCTGGTTCGCGACTCCGCCAAAACCGCTTCGGTCCGCGGCGCCGGCGCCGAGCCCGCCGTGGGCGACCTCATGGATCTCGATTCCATGCGCCGCGCCGTGCGCGGCATGGACGTCGTCGTCCACTGCGCCGCTCGGGTGACCGACTGGGGTCCGTGGCGGGAATTCGAGGCCGCAACGGTGCTTGGCACGGAGAACGTGCTGCGGGCGGCGACCGACGCCGGCGTGGGCCGGTTCGTGCATGTCAGCAGTGTCGTAGTCTACGACGACCGCTACACGCGGCGGCACCGCGTGGTCACGGAAGAAGCTCCTCAGGGCGACGCCGGGGACCGGGCCTACGGGCACTACGCACGGGCGAAGGTCCTGGCGGAGCGGGCGGCGTGGGCCTTCCACCGCGCGCAGAGGTTGGCCGTGACCGTGCTGCGCCCTGCGTGGGTCTACGGGCCTCGGGACCGTACAATCCTGCCTCGGCTGATCGGCTATCTCCGCGACCCGCGCGCCCGCTGGGTGGGCAAGCGCGACCCGGTGGTCGATCCGATCTACGTCACGGACGTAGCGGCCTGCGTCCTGGCCGCCGCGCGCTGCGCAGGAGCAAGCGGGCGGGCGTATAACGTGGCGCCCGACCGGGAAGTGCGGCTGCGCGAATTTCTTGGCGCACTGTGTGCGGCCATGGGCTTGCCGGCGCCAAGCCGCTCGATCCCTTACGCGCTGGTCGCCGCGCTCACCCGAATCTGCGAGGGCTGGTCGCGTCTCGTGCGACGCGCCGAGCCGCCGGTCCTGACGAGCGCCGGCCTGGCGTCTTTCACGGTCGATCAGCACAACGACCCGGCGCGCGCCATTCACGAGCTGGGCTGGCGTCCGCTCGTCGCGCTCACCGAGGGGGCGCGGCGGACCGCCGAGTGGTTGCACGAGGGCGCCTGCGAACAGGCGGCCTGAGCGGATCGGAACATGGTTGCTTCGGACACCGGATCGCGATGCCTCCGCACGCCACCGTGCCCGCGGCAGCAGCAGCAGCAGCAGCGGCGAACCATAAACCGCACCGAACGAACGGTGCAACAGTTCCAAGGAGGGAGTCCCATGCTGGATCGAGAAGGCATCCGTCGGGTTCTGATCGAGATCCTGGAAAACGACACGGGCGAGAAGCCGGCGGACCTGGAGGACGCCAAGACGCTGACCGGGGAGCTCGGCCTCGACTCGGTCGACGTGGTCAGCATGATGATGCAAGTCGAACGCCGCTTTCGCATCCGCCTCACGCAGCAGGACGTGCAGACGCTCGAGACGGTGGGCGACCTACTGAACCTGCTCGAGGGCAGGCTGGCAGCGGCCCCCGGCGTGGCCGCGGCGTAGGTGTGTTCTTCGGCCGGTCCGGCGGCCCCGCGTCGCAGAACCCCCGCGTCACGCGGCAGCGATCGCGACAGGCGCGTCGGATTTGGGCAGCGGAATGACGCGCGTTAACTCCTGCAACGCCGCCAGCAGGGCGTCGATCGATTCCGGCAGGTGGTTCGCGTTCACCTGCACGCGCAGCAACCCGGCGTGGTACGGCACGGCGGGAAACGTGACCGAGGGGACGAAGAACCCTCGGTCGAACAAGAACCGGCCGGCCTCGAGCGTGTCGCCCTCGTCGCCGACCAGGACCGAGATGATCGGCGTCTCGCCCCCCAGGACGGCGAGCCCGAGCTGCCGAGCGCCGGCGACCAGCCGGTTGTGATTGCTGCGCAGGCGGTCCATGATGCAGTCGTATTCGGGTGACATGAGAATGTCACAGACC
Source organism: Planctomycetia bacterium (assembly GCA_041487215.1). Taxonomy (GTDB): domain Bacteria; phylum Planctomycetota; class Planctomycetia; order JALXBF01; family JBGPMX01; genus JBGPMX01. The sequence goes on from JBGPMX010000148.1 coordinate 8,695, forward strand.
GTGCAGATCGCTTCGAGGTACGGCGGCGGGATGGGTCCGCCGAAGATGTACGTGTTCGACACCATCTTGAGCGCGCGCTTGAGCTCCTCGCTGCAGCCGATGAAGCCGCCCAGGCATGAGAACGCCTTGGACAGGCAGCCGGCCACGAGCGTGTTGTCGTAGCTGCCGAGTGCGTCGAGCACCGTGCCGCGGCCGTAGCGGCCGAGCACGCCCGTGCCGTGCGCGTCGTCGATGTACAGGACCGCCCGACGATCCAGGCAGACGGCCTGGAGCTCGGAAAGCGGCGGGAGCCCGCCGCTCATGCTGTACACGCCGTCGATCGCCACCAGCGCGCAGCGGTAGTCGCCGGCCGCCGTCAGGCTACGCTCCAGGTCCAACGGATCACA